>NZ_JBHIPR010000059.1:0-3334 GCF_042196145.1 Bartonella sp. AP258QHHD | reverse complement strand
AAAAAAATGGATAACACACGAAGATGATCCAGAGCTATTGGGGCAAGTCCCTGGTACCTTAGCAGAAGGAGAGCCCGGAGCGGCACGCGAAACAGCACAGCTTGTTTGGGCACTGAAAGAGGATGCGCAGAATGGCACTTTCTTTCCGGTTTATATTTTACAAGATGGTGTTCTGATTGATCAAAAATCGCCCTCACTGCTTGAACCCGCCATGCAAGCTATTGCGACGTACGACCGCGCCCATGGGCATTATATCGTGAGTGGCTGCCGTGTGAGCGCATTGGGAGCCAATAACGGTTGCCAAGTGTTTAGTATTCAAGAAGGAGAAGCCAATATCAATGGCTTTAAACGCAAACGCTTAGCGGCTTTGCGTCATGAAGAACTCGAGGACTTTTCGACAAGCGTTGTTCCTAGCGAAACGCATATTTTTGCGCCCCCAAAAGGGAAAACAAGTTTCACCTTTAAACCCTATTATTTTCCTATTGCCGATATTCAGTCTCTTTTGTTGACAAAAGAAAAAACCGTTAACGTCACCCGTGGTGCCGTTGCCGCTGGGCGTGATGGTGTTCCTGATAAAAGCATCACCGCGTTTATCAAAATCGTTCAAGGAAGCAAGGAATTTAAAGAAGGCACAGATTTTAAAAAAACAGGAGACACCATTGATTGGGCACCGGTGGGAGACGAACCTTTAGCAGGGAGCAGCTATAAGGTGACTTACCGCTATCGCGCAAAAATCACGGCTGATAAAGTAACAGCGCAGGAAATCACTGTCTCAGGTGGGGCGCAAGGTGGTGATATTATCGTCAGTTACACTTACAAACTCCCCCGCATTGACCGCATAGGACTGAACACAGGGGGCAATGTGGTTTACATCAAAGGTATCTCAGTAGATCATCCCATGGCACCCAGTGTCCCTGATGATGTGTTGTCCCTTGCAACCATTACCAACAATTGGCTTGAAACGCCGGTTGTGGTTAATGATGGCACCCGTGTTGCCCCCTATGATGAAATGTGGCGCTATTTTCAACGGGTGCTTTCGCTTGATCGATTGATGCAATTAGAGCGTATTAAAAGCAATGTTGACTCTAAAGAACCTGTTGCCAAAAAGGGCATGTTTGCAGACCCTTTTCTTGATGACTCTTACAGAGATGAAGGCTTTCAACAAACGGGGGCTGTAGGCAACGGCATTTTACAGCTTGCCATTGACCCAACATTCTATACTGCTCCTTTAAAAGCGCCTGTCACGCTTGACTGGACAAATGAAGTGATCATTGCGCAAGAGTTGACAACGGCTTGCGAAAAAATCAATCCTTATCAAAATTTTGCACCCCTGCCTGGTACAGTAACCCTTGAACCCGCAACAGACTTTTGGCATGAACAACGCACCGATTGGCTCTCGGGTATCACCAATCAAATCATTATGGGAAAACATCGCGGCAGTACCATACGTAGAACAGAAGTAAGCGATAATTTCATCAACACACACCAAGAACAAATCGACTTTTTAAGACAAATTACCCTTCACTTTAAAATTGAAGGTTTTGGCAGTAGCGAAATCTTGGAAAGTCTTACCTTTGATGGTGTGAATGTTTTACCAAAGAGTCTCCTTATTGCCGATAGCAAGGGCACCCTTGAGGGCGCTTTCACGATTCCACAAAATATTACGGCTGGCACAAAAAACGTTGTGGCAAGGGGAAAAGGTGGAACCATTGCAACGGGGCTTTTTACCGGTCAAGGTCTGATTGATGTGAAAGTGATGCGGCGCACCACCACGGTGAAGATATGGACGCAAGTGGACCCACAAGCGCAAGTTTTTACCCCCGATGAAACACGGCAAATCACCGGTATTGACTTTCATCTTTGCAAAATCGGTAATGAGAACCATGATTTGGTGATTGATTTGGTCACTACAGAAAACGGTTATCCGACCGCCGATATTCAAGCACAAAGCTTTTATTCTATGAAGGGCGCAAAGGCAGGATGGGCAGAAGCACGCTATGATGTACCACTCCTTGTGATGGATGACCGCTTAACGGCTTTTGTCATTAAAACCGATGATGCTGATCATTCTGTCTCACTAGCAAAGCTTGGGGATTTTGATGCAGAACACCAAAGATTTGTCTCGAGTCACCCTTATGTAACGGGACCACGCTTTTCTTCTGTCAATGCTAGGAGCTGGACCGCTCATCAAGATGAAGCCTTAGCCTTTCGGGTGCTCGCTGCCCGCTATAGGCAAACAGAAAAGATTGTCGATTTAGGCACCTTTGACCTTGTAGACTGCTCTGATTTGCAAATACGCGCAGCCATTGAATTGCCTTCAAGTGAGTGTTCTGTTATCTTTGAAATTGAAAGAAACAATGGCACAATTTATCAACTCCTGCCCTTTCAATTGCTAAGCCTTACTGAATATATCAGTGAAAAAGTAAAACTTCGTGCCTCTCAAAGGCACCGAAAAGCTCTCACCCGTCTTGTTTGCGCCTGTTCAATTGATTGCGGGAAAGATCCATAAGGAAGCGACCTATGTCACGCGTGCTTTTACCTTTGGGGAAAAGGCAAGGTTGACCAGCTATATCAAAACCTTTTTACCGGGTGGTGCAACCTTTTCACTGGAGATGCAACTAGATGATGGTGGTTTCACCCCTTTGAAACTTGACGAAACAGAACAACTCGCTGAACCACTTTGGACAGAACGAAAATTTGTGAGCAGTGACAAAACAGCCAAACAAGCGCGCCTCAAACTCACTCTTACCGGTGGACCAGCAGCGCGGTCCATGGTGAGTGATTTTGGCGCTGGCATATTGTGATGGGAGAACAGAGATGACCAAAACCAAAAAACTCGACATGGAATTGCCTAAAGAGGGGCGTTTTATCAGTTCTGAATTCCCAATCTTGCGGGAAAACTTGACCAAAATTGATCAAGCTCTTTTGGCTGTTGAGGAAAAGGTAGACGAAAAGGCACCTTTACACCACACGCATACGATCAACGAAATCGCAGATCTAGAAAGCGCTCTCAATGGCAAAATGGCAGCGGATAAAACCTTCACTTTTGCCGATTTAAGCGATATCGAAGGCGCAAAAGATGCCGCAAATAATTATGTTCTCTATAAATCAAGCAATAATAACTTCACTTTTGGCAGTGCTGTCTCTCTATTAGGCGCACACCAACATAAAACCGAAGATATTGTGGGGCTTGACGATTTTAGAGCTAAGATCAACGAAGATCTCACAAGCTATGGGCACCTCACAAGCCCAAATGAATGGCAGAATTATAATAAATTTACCAGCAAAATCACTATGAGTGGTGGCTTAGAACTTTTGGGTAATTCGTCGTTTA
>NZ_JBHIPR010000058.1:0-70518 GCF_042196145.1 Bartonella sp. AP258QHHD | reverse complement strand
TTATAAGAAAAATTTTTTGTTATGTACAATTGCTGGAACTTTGATTTTTTCTCATTTCGGTTCAACTTATGCAAATACATCAGCTCCTACAATGGTTATGGCTCGTGCGGACAAAGCAGGAGAAGAAAAAACCTTTAATAACGTTTTTATCCGCAGCGCATATACAACAGTGGTTGCTGATGACAAAGCCTTTATCACCATTACAAATTCAACAATGCGTTCAGACTCAAATTTATTTACCGCAACAACAGGTGGACGTATTCATGCTAAAAAAACTGTAGGAAAATCAAATTCCCGTGGTTTAGAAATTTCAAACGGCATCATCCATATTGAAGATTCAATCATTAATGTTTCCGGACATCACAAAAGTCGTGGTATCCTTTTTGATTACATCCCAAGTTCCCAAGTAAAAGAGGGCGAAAAAGTTATCAATAAAGCAATTCTTACCAACACAAAACTTCTTGTTGAAAATGGTATTGGTATTCTAGGACCAGATTATGCAAAATCTGTTGCTGAGGTAGAACTTAAAAGTTCAGAAATTCGTTCTGATATATTATTAAAAAATAAAATCCCAGAAAACTCAAAAGATATCGATCCTCGCACTTTTATATTAAGCGCTGACAATTCGATTATAGAAGGACGAGCAAAGACTTTACCTCAAAATACAACGATTTTTACTCTCAACAATAACAGCAAGTGGTCCCTAAAGATTAGTCAATTTGAAGTAGACAAAGAATTTGACAGCTCTAAAGGATACTTGCTCACTGATATTAAACAACGTGCACAGTCTATTGTCTCAGTATTGAACCTTAATAATAGCTCTATTATATTTAATGCGCCGCATAAACTAGCAGACAATCAGTATCAGACCTTGCATGTGGGAAAACAGCCAATAGCTGAAGCTGCGAAAGCAGAGCAAAACAGAAGCTCCGATGCAACAACGGTTTACAATGCATTGGGCAACGCAAGGATTTACTTTAATACCGAATGGAGTAATGGTCTTATAAAAGAACAACAAAAAACTGACCGTGTTCTCGTTCATGGTAATGTCTCAGGCACCACAACGATCTATTTCAACAATCTTTCAAAGCGTGCAGAACCATTCGATGATGATGAAGTTTCAATTCCTTTGAATGCGCGTGGTCTCTCACTTGTTCAGGTGTCTGGAAAAGCAGAGGAAGCCGCCTTCACGCTGGCAAATGGCTACACTACAATGGGTGGATTGCCCTATAAATATGTATTAAATGGCTATGGACCAACATCCAGCCGTGGGAGAGCTGACAAACAGCAAAGTCTCTTGCAAGAAAGTGAAGAGTTTTGGGATTTCCGTCTACAAAATGCGACTCTTGATGATGAAGGAAAAATCAAAGCTCTTGTTCCTCAAATGGCAAGCTATTTGGTTATGCATAATGCAATATTCTCCTCTGGCTTGGCTGATATAAACAATCAAAATACACTGTTAGATAATATGCACTCAACAGTTTTTGGATTAGAAGGTCATAAACAAAAAGGGATATTTTTATCGACTTATGGCAACAAGATGACGTTATCTTCCAGCCGTAGTCCATTGGAATATGGTTATGGTGCTAATGTTCACTATGCTGCTATACAAGCAGGCATGACATTAACAACGTTAGAAAATCAAAATATAACCGCGAATCTTGGTCTTTTAGGCACATATGGAAAGCTCGCTTTTACGCCAAAGGACATGGAAGGTTCTGACAAAAGCATACTGGATAAATGGTCCTTTACGGTATATGGGAATCTCCACCATGACAATGGTCTCTATATTAATGCACTTTTCTCCTACGGCATTTTAAACGGACATATTACAACAGCCCTTATCGGCAACACCACAGAATTAAACAATACGGATACATTAAATATATCAGCTACCGTTGGACAAAAACTAGCAACTGGTGTTGAAGGGCTGTCTTTTGAACCACAAGCACAACTTATTTATCAACATATTGCCTTTGGCACTCTTTCAGATATTGATGGCTTCCAAGTTAATATAAAGCCCCCTTATCAATGGTTGGTCCGTATTGGAGGGCGTTTAACAAAAACAATGCTTCCTATTGAAAAAGATCGTGTTCTTTCTTTTTATGGTAAATTGAATGTCATCAAAGCTTTTGGTGAGGAGCGCACTATCGATGTTATGGAATCTTTCCATCTCGATTCTATGGGCTCTTCCCTTGAAGGTGGGCTTGGCATTAACGCGCAGCTTTCTAAAAATATCGCACTTCATGCTGACGTTAATTACCAACATAAACTTCAAAAAGCTGGGTTCTCTGGAATTAATTTTTCCGGAGGAATGCGTTATCGCTTTTAGAAATCTTAGCTCTCTATTTTGACGCATAAGCAGCGCTGAGATGAAAACAGTGCTGCTTAACTACATTACAAAAAACCGTAATGTGTCAAAAAGTGGTTCATTTTTAGCAAAATAAAGAAAATATCTTAAGGAACATCTCTATGCATAAGAATCTTTTGTTATGTACAGCCGCTTGTGCTTTATTTTTTTCTTCTTTTAATTTCACATCTACCAGCACCGCCTCTGCTCTAAGCCCCCAGAAACGCCATGCCATTGAAGGGATTATGAAATTACCTGAACAATATCGCCGTGCTATTGATTTAATAAACACACCAACACAAGCAGAAAAAAATCTTGAAAAGATAGCCTCTGGCGCCATGATGGAAGATAATTCGTCTGTTAGGAAGATGCTCGAAGAGTATTTAAGATCTGTCAATAAACAATTCTCAAATGGACTCTATAGCTCTGTGGATAATACTATAGATGTGAATAATACTGTAGATAATATTATGGCTAAATATCATCATCTGGATATGCAACACATGATGAAGGCCAATGCACAGCTTGATCACTTACGACAAAGCCGGTTGATAAAGGCAGGGAATTTATTACGTGGCTACGACAAAGCAGTTTCCGATGCCGTAAAGGCGGCAGCAATCCTTGAAGCTGATAACCAACAGCGTGTTAATGCTGCACACCAACAATGGGTAAGCCAAGACAATCGTGATTGGCACAAACTGCAAAATACAGCAGAAATATTACATAAGGCGGCACAAGTGGATACTGCCTTACAAGGACAAAACAAGGAACTTTCCAATACTTTACGCAAAGCAGTATTAGAGACTTTGAACGCGGATGGAATAACCAACGTGGAGAGAAAAGAAAAAACATCCCCTCCTCCAACGGACACTTCATCCATAAGAACAGGTCATGGAATGAGACAGCCTAAAATAAATGAAAATTCGCAATCTGATATTGATCCCCAAACAAACACCACTTCCTCGGAATCAAAAACAACTCTTAATACATCAGCAAAAGCGCATATGAATTTGCTCCCAAAGGTTGAGAATACTGCTACCGCGGCTACAGAGAGCACCTCTAAACTTACAGATGATGATAAAGCAACCGCAGCTTCTACTTCTCTTGATGGAACAGCAAAAAGCACAACTCTTACACCACAAGGAGAAAGTTCTTTAACCATGCCTATTGCGATGTTTGCTGTTGGGTTTAGTGATGTCAACAATCAAAATATCTTGTTAGACAATATGCAAATAACAATGTTTGAGCCCAAAGATCATCCAGAGAGAGGCGTTTTCTTATCCTCTTATGGCAATAAAAGCACCTTTTCTTCTAAGGTTCAAGCAAAACAAGATGGTATCCAAGCAGATATTCGCTATGCTGCATTGCAAGCAGGAGCAACACTAATAGCGCTAAAAGATCAAAATATCAGCAGCAACTTTGGTCTTTTCGGAACATATGGGAAATTATCTTTTACTCCTAAAAACAAGGAGAGCTTTCAAAAAAATATGTTTGATAAATGGTCACTCACCGCATATGGAAATATTCAGCATGACAGTGGCATCTATGCAAGTGCATTTCTCTCTTATGGAATTTTCAAAGAAAATCACGCTACAGCTCTCATCAAACATACCTCAAAAGTGAAGAATAGTAAAACATTAGGAGCCGCTGCAACTGTTGGTCAAAAACTGTCAACCAGTTTGGAAGGTGTAATCCTAGAACCGCAAGCACAACTTGTTTATCAACGTCTCATGCTTGGTTCTTTATCAGATAAGAGCTCTTTCTCAGATGACGATAACTCTAAAATAGACATAAGCAAACCTCATCAATGGTTGCTCCGTATTGGTGGACGTTTGACACAAAACAAAGGCCATGCCCTTTCCTTCTACGGAAAACTGAACATGATCAAAACTTTTAGTGAAAACTTTTCGCTTGCTGCTATGGAATCTTTAATTGAAGGTGGTTTTGGTATTCAGGCGCACTTATCGCAAAATATAGAGCTTCATAGTGATATCAGCTATCAACATAAATTCAAAAAAGCTGGCATCTCTGCAATAAATATTGCCGCTGGAATGCGCTATCACTTTTAAAAATACTTGTATTCCTATCTTGAAATATAACGCGCTCTCATTATGTTTCGTTTTGTCTCTTACAAAAGAGACATAATGAGGCCAAAGTTTTATTTTTTATGAGAGAGGGGAGAAATATTTTAGGAATACATCCATATGAAAAAAAGCTTCTTACTATACACAGTTTCTGGAGTTCTGTTTTGTTCTTTCACCAGTATGTCTTATGCTATTCATAGTACAAATCCATCAACAACGATAGATTCTTCTTCTCTACAACCTGCTCGTGTCAAGTCACAAATAAATCTATCCGGAGTTTTTGATCCGTATAAAGATCTATATGATGGAATCGGACAAGTTATGCCATCATATCCATCTTCAACCCCTAATGGCCTCCTTCCCCCTACAGCACCTAGCTCCACAAGAACGAGCGTAAGCCCTATTTCTACAGAAAGTAAACTTACAACGCCTACTTCTACAAGCACTCTACCTCCCAAAACACAACTTGAAGGAAATTCAGCTGGAAATATAATTTCTTCTTCAAAACAAAACTCTGATCTTAGTCAAGGAAGTACACAAACACCAAAGACTAAAGTTACAGAAGGTGTACAATCTAACCCTACAACACAAAACACTCCTATTATACAATCTTCAACAACAGGAATGGAAGCAAAATCTAGAAGACGTTCAGGGGCGCCCTCCTCTTCTGCAGACTCTTCCAGCGAAAAAACACTATCGAATTCTGCTGTGTCTTCACAGCCAGAACCTACACAACCTTCACCGAATTTACAACCAGCACTTACAAAGTCTGAACCTACAAGAACGGAACCTACAAAACCAACAACAGAGCAAATACCAACATCTAATGAACCAGAACTCGCACAGCCAATATCTTTAAGAGTAGAAACTGAAAAACCAACATTACTGGTACCACCAAAATCTGCAAAACCAGCGCCAGTGCAATCTTCATCTGCACAAAAAATATCTGAAAAATCAGAGATTGAAAAACCAATATCACCAATAAAACAACCTGAAAAGTCTACACAAATTGAGGATATAAGCGCTGGAGTTGAAGCTAAAAACGGTAAGATTATAACGCTACATAACAAAAAAATTCAAGACAATGGTTTTGCTGTACATGCAGAGGGAAATAATTCAAAAGTCAACATGATAGGGGGAACAGTTGATGCGCGTTTTGTTGCACTAAGCGTATCAGATGGTGGAGAAATTGATGCTACAGGCATTACTGTAACAGCAGAAACAGCTGGTTTGGTAAACATGGAGGGCACAATCAAACTTAAGGATTCAAGCGTCCATGTCACGGGAAATTATGAAGCAGACGGTATTATTTTCCGCAACAATCCGTATAATGCCCCTAGAAAACGATATACACGCAATGCTGAAAGGAACACCAATGCCGTTCAAGAACAAGATGTAGCCAATATTGCTGATAAAGTAACCCTAGAGAATACAAAGCTTTTCGTTGAACATGGTAGCGGTATCAACCTTTATGGAACAGGCGTAAACGGGGAAGTCAACCTTAAAAATTCAGAAGTTCATGCCGATATTTTATTAAAAAATATCAAGAACGAAAGTGCCTCCACAAACACCATTACATTAGTTGCAGACCACTCTTCTTTAGAAGGTCGGGTAAGAACTTCTAAAGATAATAGAACAGTTTTTGATCTAAAAGAGAGGACGAAATGGCTTGTAAAGGCGAATAAAAATGCCACAAATAATGATAATATTTTAAATGACTATAGACAGTTTGGTGTTGATGAAAAATCATACTCTAATCTTTCTGAATTGCACCTTACAAACAGTGCCATTATGTTTGACAAGCCCATTGAGGGACATTATCAAACTCTGTTTATAGGACCTAATCTTTCGCAAGAAGACGAAACAACTCACACAGCAGCGATTTATAGTACAGCGGGTCTTGCAGAGATTTATGTAAACACTCAATGGGATAAACATTCTCCTATCACGGAACAACAAACTGATCGCATTGTGATTAATGGTGATGTCTCAGGAAGTACTGTTGTTCACATCAATCTCCAAACCGATAGCTCTGCTGTTTGGGGAGAACACATGGCGTCACTTCCTTTAGGAACACATGGGATTTCAATCATTCAAGTTTCCGGACAAGCAAATGAAAATTCCTTCACGTTAGCAGGAAACTATATGACAATAGGGAAACAACCTTATAAGTATGTACTTACAGGCTATAAACCTGGAACATCTCATGAGAGCCAAAATCTTTTTGGTAAAAACAGTAATTTCTGGGATTTTCGCTTACAGAATGCCTACATTGATAAGGATAAAAAGGTTCGAGCCCTTTTACCACAGGTAGCAAACTATTTAACCATATCTAATACTTTGTTTTCTGCTGGATTTACTGATGTAAACAATCAAAACACGTTGTTAGACAATATGCGCACAACAGTATTTGGGGCAAAAGACAATAAAAAAATGGTATCTTTTTCTCTTCCTATGGCGAGAAAGTCACCTTATCTTCCAACCGCGATCCATTACATTATGGCTATGGTGCTGATGTAAACTATACTGCTTTACAACTAGGTGTCATATTAGCCGCCTTGGAAGGTAAAGACATAAGCACACATTTTGGTCTTTTAGGAACATACGGAAAACTTGCCTTTACGCCAAAAAAGATGCAAGATTCTGAAAAGACAACTCTTGATAAATGGTCTCTTGCCGCTTACAGCAGCATCCAACATAGCAATGGTATATATCTAAACACACTTCTTTCTTACGGAACCTTAAAAGGAAATATTACCACAGCTCTTGTTGGGAATGCCGCCAAATTGGATGGTACCGAGATGCTTAATATATCTGCAACCATTGGTCAGAAATTAGCAACCAATACAAAAGGGCTGGTCTTTGAACCACAAGCTCAATTCATTTATCAAAATCTCATGTTTGATATTTTCTCAGATACCAATGGCTTAAAAGTAGACATGGGCAATCCACATCAATGGTTGATCCGTTTTGGTGGACGTTTAACAAAAACGATAATGGCTGTTGAAGAAAACAAGGCTGTTTCCTTCTATGGTAAAATGAATGTTATCAGAACTTTTGGCGATGGTAAAACAATAAAAATTGCTGATACCTTTCATGTTGATCCTACCGGCTCTTCAGTTGAGGGAGGCATGGGGGTGAATGCATATCTTTCTCAAAATATCGTACTAAACGCCGATATCAGCTATCGGCAAAAACTGCAAAAAGCCGGTGTATCTGGCACCAATTTGTCTGGCGGAATACGTTATCGTTTCTAAAGCAGAAGTTAATTTTAACTTAAATAAAAAAGGCAGCACAAAGTGCTGCTTTTTTATTTAAATTTATATATTTTTTTTAATTCTCAAAAATCATTATCACATCAAAGAAGATTTTGACTTATAATATTTCTTTTGCATATTGAATAAAAAACTAAATACCATAACATTCTCTCATCAAAATACCCCATGCATAAAATTTTATGTCTTATATTATCACCACACCTCAAGCGATGATGTTTTTACAGCACAACAGAATAAGCATTCATGCCGATTTAAAAAAAGGCAGCCCCTTCTTCGCTGTGGACGCTCCATTTATTTTAGATGATATACATTTAATATACCTGCTATAAAGACTAGTATCTGGTATAAATTCTTAAAGGCAAGTTTTTCCTCTAAAATCTCAATGCTACAGCAGCTCCATTATAAGACAAGATATTGATTTATAAAGACAATTAATTTTTTTCCATGTTAAATGAGAATCCAGAATATCGTCAGATTCTTTCATTTTAGACCTGTTCCATGTTGAATCAACAAAAACCATATCTCTTACAAGTGACAAGGGAGAAGAGCCATAGGGATAAAAAACTATTAAGAAAGGATTAAAAATGCCTCTAATGAACTATCTCAAGTGCCAAGGGCTGTAGCAACATTGGGATCAAACAAAGAATATGACAGTGTTGAAAAATATAACAATATCAACTTGCTCTTTTATTAAGCATAAAGATGGTCGCGCCCTATAGATTTTATATTATTTCCATGGGAACTTTCTTATTATACCATTCACAAGCACCGTTGCATCAAAGATGTCGTTGCGCCGCCCCACAAACACCATCACGAAATAGACTTGAGAGCTTAGATATCTCTTTAAAACAAGGCCGTGAATTAGGAATAACAAATCCATTCTATTTTGAGTATTTTGTCGTGCATGAAGGACATGCCCGCAGTAAAAAACACAATAAAAAAAGCGTGAAACAATGCGGAATCTTCATTATTTAACAGATAGTGCTTTAGATACTTTTGAAAGACATAAAGCTAAATTAAAGAACGGCGGAACAGAGGGAAGCTGATTTCTACCTCTTTATTCTTTCCCAATGAGATTGCCTCCCCATTTCAAATATTACGCCAACAAAGATATACGCACTATATCCACTCAGATCTGGATGCTCTCTCCAATCTGACATACAAAAACTAAAAACAGCAGAAGGAAATAATAAACCGCTTTAATTTTTATCTCAAGCATATAGATTTAAACAACGAACCGCGTCATATCACCACACTTTAAAGGACAATATTTCCATGAAGCTTATAGGCAATATTCATCACATACTCTTCATCATTCATGCTTTTTGCTGACTTGGTGGTTATAGCAGAGTGAACGCACCAGATCCCATCACGAACTCGGCCGTGAAACGCTCCAGCGCTGATAGTACTTTGCCTTAAAGCAAGGAAGAGTAAGTCGCCGCCAGATCTGCTAAATGCAAGCAAAAGACTCAATTATAAACCTTACATTACCACAGCCCCAAGGAAGCTGTTTTTAAGGCATCACAGGCTGGTCTAAATATTCTCTTGATCGCCTCTCTCCCTAAACTAAAAAATGAAGCTCCCTACTGACTTAGTCTGCAAACAATTCTCTGTAAATAATCCGCCTTCTCTGAATTCTCTTCTAGCCAGCTTCTCACCGCATGCGGTTCACATCACGACACCTTAAAAGACATTGTTTTAAGAACAGCGTTTTACAGTACATCAGGATAATAATTTAAATACCAAAATGCACTTAAAACACGTCTACTCACTAAACGCACTATTTATCCAAATCAACTGCCCTACCTAATCATTGTCATGACTTAGAACAGCCCGTATTAAGCAGATTTGATCATTCCTCTATTTCTTTTGCACGTCCAGATAGTTGTATAGCTCTAGAAAGATCATTAACTGCATTTAAATGTGTTTGAAGTAATTCACTATTACGCTGTAATTTTTCTTGTAAATCAGACAACAAACTTTCAACCTCATGCTCAATATCTTGATTCATATAGCGCTTCACATCACTCATGGATTTATTAAGATCACGCAAACCACGTATTTTACGCAAATTTATTTCTTCGTAATCTGGAACACCACTGCTCTCTAGCATATTGCTTTCATAATCAACAACTTGAGCTAATCCTTTAACAGCAGCAACAAATTTTGTCATCGCCCAATCACGATCAATAAGGTTGTTATCAAGAACTTTTGCTTTTGCCGCAAAACTATCATCACCATATTGCACTACAGACATTTTTACTTCCCCTTCAACACTATTGTTCAATCTTACTTTCAAATGAGGGAGACTAAACAGGTTCTCTTCAATGCTGATACACTCAACCAAGCTCGTGGTGCAAACATTGCTCAAACAACAGCACGACAATCCTTCAAAGCGTATACCACTTCAACTTTCAACGCGTTCTCTCAAATATTTTTCTTGCTTTGCTCCAAAACCATCATTGCGGCTATACTAGTCCATAAAAACGCTATAGACTTAAACCTTACAGCAATATCGAAACTTCCATATTTGCTCTGTCTATTTCGCCTTGCCGATTTTATCTTTGCCGATTTTATCACGAGCTCATCTTCAACAGAAAATAACAATGCTTTCACGAGAACTTCAGCCACAAAAAATATCTGCCGACAAAAAACCGCAGTCTATCTTGCAGCATATAAAGACGTAAGCCCATTAAAAATTTCAGCATTTTACTGATAGAAGCACTTTACCCTCCATAACCTTATGGCTCTCTCTGCACTTAAACTTGTATACCTTCCAGCGCCCCATAAGATGGCGCCCAACAAGATCAGTTTGCACCCATTCAAAAGGACACCCCCTCTCCCATGCTCTTTCTGCACACATGCAGTATTTCGCATAAAACACAAAAAGAATGTTCTTTTGAACAGATCAGCCATACAGCAATATAAAAAAAGACATCTTCAAATAGCTAAACAGCCATCAATCTTCCTTTTTTAAATTATCATTCGCTTTTCTTTGCAATGAACGACTATATAAGATTTTTTGAACCTTTTCAAGAGTTTCTTAGCCAATCAGTTCGATACGTCTTCAATCGCATATTTACGCGCTTGTTTTAAAGAAATATCTCTTAAGTGCACCCAAGCCTATTTCGCACCGCGGCCCATCAATGGTATAATGATAAATCTTCCATGACATGTATAAAATCCATTGAGCACTTTCCATCTTTACGCTTAATAAAAGAAGCAAGCCAGCACCATCACATATTTTTCTAACCCCTTATGTTCTGATACCCTTGGCACTTGAGACGGTTCATAAAGCATGGCCTTTCTTGTACAATTTCTCTGCGCATGGGAGCTCCCTGCTTGTAACTGCAAAAGACGTTGTTTTGGTTAATTCACCACGAAACAGATTTGGAATGAAAAAATTTCCAGTATTAAGGAATCTAATTCAAGTTGAATAACGATAGATTATCATCTATAAATCAAAATATTATCCAATGCATAATGCTTAACGCTCCCCCCATTGATATTTTCAGAATTTTCACAGCATCTTCTTACAGATTATTTCATTCCATAACACAGTTTGCTCTTAATATCGCGACTTTACATGTGCTACTGGTATAAAAACAGAGAAACAATCATTTTATAATCAAGGTACAATTTTTGTTTACGATCTTTCTCTCGTTTTCAACCTTTTAAATGCAGCTCTTCTCTTTCATAATCATCACATTTCAAATCTATTCCATGTTGAATAAATTAAAATCACTTGCTTGCACATCACAAACAACGCCCTGATGTGTTGATAAAATACGCTGAAAGAAAAAGACTTCTTATGAACCTTAGCAAATGCCAAGAACTATAATAAACATTGGAAGCAAGCGTACGATGATTGTGACTTGCTCTTTCATAAGTATAAAGATGATAGCATTTTATAGATTTTTATATTATTCAAAGTTTATATTATTTCATGAGAGCTTTACTGTTATACTATTCACATTTACCGTTATACCATTTACGAATGTCATCGTAAAATGTCTTTCGTGTGCGTTAAGAGATATTTCTTTAAAACAAGTACATAAATATGCAATACAAATATACTAATATACAACATAAGTATATTTCTTTTGGAGCGTTCTTTACTTTTGTGCAAAACATGCCCCATTAGAGCAGCATTAACCAATCTTGCTATGAGATAAACGATCAGAAAACATTTTTATCTTCCGCCGCTCACCTTAAAGGACTAAGATCTTAACTCAATCGGCTCTGTACGCAGTCCGAATTTTTGTCAAACGATCTTCTCCTGACTTTCCCCTCATCTGCTTCACTTAAACGAAAGACTCAACAAATAAACCTACGAATATTCATCGTACACTAAAAAATACTTAAACGTTCCAAGAAAACTTATATGTCTTATATTACCGTTATAAATGACAGTGCTTTATAGCATAACAGGATAAAAAAAGTTTCCAGCAACACAAAACTTACAAAATCAATCAATAGTCCTTTTAAAGCTTTCTTTTTTAGGATTCACAATACTCCAACTCCTTAAGCTTTTATAAAAAA
Organism: Bartonella sp. AP258QHHD; assembly: GCF_042196145.1. Classification (NCBI taxonomy): domain Bacteria; kingdom Pseudomonadati; phylum Pseudomonadota; class Alphaproteobacteria; order Hyphomicrobiales; family Bartonellaceae; genus Bartonella; species Bartonella sp. AP258QHHD. The sequence goes on along the minus strand of NZ_JBHIPR010000058.1, from coordinate 58,264 downwards.
AGGAACGATTTTAAGCTTGCCGAATATGTTGTATCAGCATATATTACAGATTGTAACATATTGTTATTCATAAAATCACCTCAAAAAGAACAGAAAGAGGTTTTTATGGCTGATCTCGTAAAAGCCGCTATGCTTTATTCAACCTTGATTATCACCATCAATGCTTTTGTTGTTATTTTAGTTCTCGTAATAGAAATATACTAAGCATACTCTTTTGGCTTTTTATAATCTGTGCAAATGAGCATCTTAATTTCACATAAGAGCAAAGCAAAATTTTAATTCTACAGATAAACCACACACCCAATTTCAAACATCGCTTGCAACTATTTGAGTATAAACTCTGCTTTTTGTATGCATTTTTAACCATCAGTGTCCGTCTTTTCACGCTATCTTGAATCTCAACTTCACTCCCACCTTAAAAAACGAAATTTTCTATCAGATATGATCTGTAAATAATTTGTCTCTTTATTGAGTAAATTTCCCCTTCAGGGCATATCACAATTCTAAAGAATAATATTTCATGAAGCTTATGATAATCTATTGAACACCATCTTTACCCTTATGAGAGAATAAACCAGCAGCATCACACACTTTTCCAGCCCCAAATGTTGCCAACAAACCTTTAGCACTTGAGATAATTCATAAAAGGCATTTTTACGTCTTTCTTCAACAGTTTTTATCCACACGGCTCTCCCCGCTTGTACCATGCAAGAAGATGGTTTTAATTAATTCAACCGAGAACAGATTTGGAATAAGAGAATCTTACGTTATTCGAGATCCTTATTCAGTATAAAATAATTAAATTATTTTTATAAATCAAAGTGTTATTCAGAAAAACATTCATCACACACTCGAGAACAAAAAACACCTCATACGTAAAGTTTTATATGCGCTCCACCGCTCAACATGATAATATCACGACACAATTAAGATAAAAAAATAACAAGGAAAAACCTTGCAAACTCAGAAAAGAGAGGAGAAAAATGAAAAGATGTGGAGAGCGCTCAATTCCTCACACATCCAGCAAAACCGTCCTAGCAAAACTGTCTCACAACTTAACTAATGTTATAATATTCTCAAATCAAAAGAAATTTTTTAAAAATAGTTTGAGAAAAACATTTGAGTATGAAACGATAATAATTCTATTCAGAATGTTTTTCTCTTTATTAAAACAGAGAACGTAATTTCCAAACAAATGTTTCCTCCTAATTTTTCCGAAATTAGCCGCAACACTTAAAGACGATCTTAGTGTGATGAAACATTTATTTGTGATAAACGCAAAAAAACACCCAAAGATAGATTTAATCTCATATTTTAAATACATGTAACCAAAACATTAAAAAATTAGCAGTAACACGTAACAACTCATTGGGAGGCAATACTATCTACAATTGAAAGCACTTTTGAGCTGAACAAATGACAGTATAGCATACGTTTACACAAAGAGTACTGATCGTAAACGACTAATTCTTGAAGCCATAAAAAGACTCTCTAAAAGTTAGAGAGAGCCTAAAAACGCAATAGAATCAAGAACTAAAAAATTCCTTATTTATTGAACTGTATGTTTTTAATTAATGCCAAACATAAGTTCCATATATGCTTGTCTGGCATGTTGGCAATTTTTAGATTTCTCCATAGAAGATTGATCCAGCTTTTCACATTTTTTTGCCCACTCTTCGAGTAATGTTTTATCTTTCTTAAATTCCGCTACGCTGTAGTTTTTTTCGCAACCAGCAACGACAAGTCCAGTACAAAGCAGCAATGCTGTAATAATAACTTTATTCATGATTTAATTTCCTTCCTTTTTCTCTTCAGTTTTTTTCTCGTCATCATGTACAAAGCTTGAACCAGGCCAATCTCGGGCATGAACTTCACGATACGCTTTATCTGCGTTTTTACAATTTTGAGAATCTAAATCCTCTGATATCATGCATTTCATTGCCCATTGCTCGAGTAATTTGGGATCCTTCTTAAATTCCGCTACGCTATAAGTTTTTTCACAACCAGAAACGACAAGTCCAGCACAAACCAGCAATGCTGTAATAATGGCTTTATTCATCAATAAATTCCCCTTTTTCAAATTTACAAAGTTTAGGACACAATTTAGGGCCTTAAAAAAAGTTCTACATATGCTTGTCGAAGGTTTTTACAATTTTGAGAGGATTTGAGCGGTGAATCATCGTTCTCACATTTCTTTGCCCATTCCTCGTATAATTTTTCATTTGTTTTAAATTCTTTTACACTATAAGTTTTTTCACAACCAGTAACAGCAAGTCCAGTACAAAGCAGCAATGCTGTAATAATGACTTTATTCATAATTTAATTCCCTTCCTTTTTATCTTCAGTTTTTTCTTGGTCGTCCTTTCCAGAGCCAAAAATTCCCCATTTTTTACGAGTTTCTAATTCAGCTTGTTCTGCGTTTTTACAATTTTTTGAATCAAAACTTCCTGCAATAAAACATTTCTCTAACCACTGATTGAGTAATTTGGGATCTTTCTTAAATTCCGTTACGCTGTAAGTTTTTTCGCAACCAGCAACGAAAAGTCCAGTACAAACCAGCAATGCTATAATAATGGCTTTATTCATCAATAAATTCCCCTTTTTCAAATTTACAAAGTTTAGGACATAATTTAGCACCCGATTAAAATTGTACATTCGGTTCATTGTGCATTTTCAAAAATTTTAAAATCCACTTCTGTACGCGAATATTTTATTAACAATATCTTTGGGTTCACATCCCCTCCTATATTGTGACCTTGCGTCTACTTTCCTTTGCAAATACGTACACTTCCAACGCAAACATGTTAAATCATGAAAACTGCCTTTCATTTATCAGACTTGCATTTGTAACATTATCTGCACGGCAGCTCTTTGTATTTGAAGTGTTAAAACTTCAGCAAAAATTCTGATATCTTGACATTCTCAAAAAGCTTTTTAATCATTTCTTTTCCTTCAAGAACCTTTTGGTAACGAGAAGCAGCACGATATCTTACCCAAAATTCGTCATGCCTATACCCATTGCAAATTCCCTGCAAACGAAAGAATACAGCTTTTAATCAACTAATTGCGCTCTTATCATTTCTAAACCACCGGAAAAGAAAGAAAGCTTTAAGTCCCCCTGTACTTTTTAAAAGCCAATAGAAATGCTAAAAAAGCGATCTTATACATTCCAATTGAAGAAAAAAGCCTATTGCCTTGCGTACCATTACAACTGGCATTAAATATTTAAGACTATAAAATCATATAAATGTAAGAAATATTTTCTATAATATACTCAATGACTTCTTTTGTTTATTAGGAAAAATTATAGCGCGTCAATATCAGTAAATTTTACTTATTTTTATCCCCCCCTTTATAAACAATGAATATAATTTAATAAAACGGATTGCTGCATAACAGAAAAAAATAATCAAGGCTACTCTTAATTACATTATTTACGCATGTATTAAGTACAATAAACAAAAAAATAACCTGATGTTTAAAATCATTATCAAGATAATTTTTATGGAAGAATAAACTTATCTACTCATCTAGCGGATAAGATCACAAGTAGTATGATGATTATCACATTTATAGGGAAAAGTTTGAAACGGAGAATTTTTCGCAAACTCATAGCTCTTTCATGCGATGATACAGAACCTTATGAAAAACAACTTGAATGAAGCAACCATCGTGAAAAAGGAAGAGCACTTTTATTATTAACTTCGTATAAAAACAATCGATATCATCTCTAGAAAAAGCATTCAAAGCAACGAAATTATCGTATCATTTTTTACACTTTTCCGTATTTTTGTGAAAGCAATTCGCGGACCTCATCAGCTATTTTAGTTCCACGACTTGCACAACTGACCTTAATCAACCGATGCAAACTTTCTGGTATATCAATCGTGAGGCGCTTCATACCTCCACTCATGCTCCCTTTGTGGCTTCCTACCCATGCATCCGCTGTTAAAGGGATTGATTTATTCGTTGGTTTTGTGCCGATTTTAATTTTTTTATTCATCGTGCTAACTCCTTGATTTCCGCTGCAACCGCTTCAATCTCTGCTGCTGCTGGTCCTTGCTTATCAACTTCATAAACCGCCTTCCCCTGTGCTGCTGCTTCTGCAAAAATCACACGCTGCGCAACGCTAGAAGAAAGAACATGTACGGGGTATATGCCAAGAGCTTCGTTCACATCACGCCCTATCGCTGTATTGACGATTTTACGATTAATAACAAAAGCAGATTTGAGATTTTCTTTATAAACACGTGCTTCGTCAATCAGCTTTACAATTCCATCCGCTGCCCAAATATCATAGGGACTAGGCAAAACAGGGATAAGCACCAAATCCGAAGCCATAAGAGCACTACGAGCAAGATCAGTTACACGCGGAGGACCATCGATAATAATATGATCATAACCATGACCAATCTGTGTAATCTCTTTGTGAACCGTTGCACGCGGTAAACCAATAACCGAAAACAAAGGTGCATCTTCACGCGCAGCAGCCCAATCCAATGCGCTTCCCTGTGGGTCAACATCAATAAGCAATACCCGTGTACCAGTACGTGCAAAACTGGCAGCAAGATTAACACTCAACGTCGTTTTTCCGACACCTCCCTTTTGATTCAAAAGTCCAATGATCATCCATTACGCCTTTCAGTATTATCGTTTTTACGATTATACTGAAAGTAATAAAAGAAACAAGCATCCAATACGTGCAAAATAATCATTTCTCCCATTTTCAGGATAAATAATAATAGCCCGCAATTTTTTATAATATTCTTTAACATGAGCAAAACATTATGAAGATGATATTCTTGAAAATAACAAAATAAATTTAAAAGAGGCATGCTCTTCCCCCCACCCTAAAACGAAGATTCTTAAATCCATGTCGATCTGTAAACAATGCGCTGTAAATGATCCAGCTTCTTATTTTGCACCGGCCTTTTGGGATTCTCCCTTCATGCAATCCACTTAATGCAACTCTACAAACAAGCTCCACTCTGAATATACAACAAACTATAAGGAGAATTCATTGTTTTGCACGTTGAATGAGAGAGCCGAAATCAGGAAGATTCTCTCATTTCATGCCTCTTATATTAAATTAATCAAAATCATATCTCTTGTACGTACAAGCAGGGCTGGCGTGTGGGTAAAAACTGTACAAGAAAGGATTTAAAATGCTTCTTATGCAGAATCTCAAGTACCAAGAACTATTACAATATTGGAGGTTGGCAAATATAACAATGGTACCGACTTCCTTCTTCATAAGCGTAAAAAGGGTGGTGATCCATGAATTTTATACTCTTTGACGCTCGACAGAGTAAAATGGGCTTAAGAGAAATAAGGGTACCTCTAGCAAGCGCGTAAACAAACAACACAATGAAATGTCTATGCTGAGTAAACACTATAGATTATCCATAAAGACCAAACATCCGTCTTTTATAAGATCGCATAACGAACATGTTGCGGAGTGAGATATTTTGCATCTTACAGCTCATTTTTCCCAAATAGATCTTCTCGACAAAAAGAATATTTTTGTTAAGATGCCACTGAAAAACTTACCTTCATTATGTTCTTTCTATATACCAGACCAGAGGGTATCGTGAAGATCGTGCAATTGGGAATAAACAAAAATGAATTTACAACAAATTGAACCTGATATTTTTATCAGCGCCCAACTTAGCATAGAAAATATCAAAACATTGGCACAAGCTGGTTTTAAAACAATTATCTGTAACCGCCCCGATCACGAAGAGCTCCATCAACCTGACTTTTCTAGCATTAAAACGGTCGCAAATGAATATGGCATAAAAGCCTATCACATTCCCATTTCTCCTCCAACTATAGAAAAGTCAGCTGTTGAAGCCATGCAAACAATTTTAAAAACAGCCTCTCTGCCTCTTCTTGCCTATTGTCATCACGGATCACGCTCGCTGCATCTTTATCGTTTAGCGCGTCTTTAAACAGAGGGTTCGCACATTTCCTACGCACCTTAAAAGACGAAAATTCTTAAATACGCATCGATTTGTAAAAAACAATCTGTCAATAATCTTTGTTTTGCGCCTTTCCTTTGGCTTGCCACTTCATAAAACTCTACAAGCAAGCTTTGCTCCTCAATATACAACAAGCATACACACCCGAAGCCATAAAAATGCGTGAAAATTCATATGATGATCGAAGAAAATTATTTTCACCTCACCTTTTATCACTGCTCCACCTTCTTTTTCTCTTCCTTTACCAATACGAGCTCATTCGTACGCCACAGACACCTAAAACGACAGTAAAACCACTAAGAAAACCCATATTCCGAATAAACGGCATGCAGAGTATTTTATAAAAAAGCCGTAAGCCATAATCTATGATTAACTGCGACATATTGATTTATAACAATTAATTATTTTGCACGTTGAGTGATAAATCCTAATACCGTAAGATTCTCTCAAGTCTATTTATAGTGAATCAATCAAAAGCGTGTTTCTTGCATGTCACAAGCAAGAAATATTCGTGTGAAATAAAACGAGTTAAGAACAAACTCTCATAAACGCTCTCAAATAGCCAAGACTGTACAACACTAAAGGCTTGTCAATATAACGGATGGTGTCGGATTGCTCTTTTATTAGGCATAAAGATGATAGCGCTCAACGGAGCTTTCAAGATACCATTCATGAGAGCCATCATGAAAATGAATATGAGAAGCGTTGAGAGATATTTCTTTAAAAGAAGTGCATAAATTAGCAAAACAAGGATATTCCAGCATTTTATTTTACCTGTAGGGCGTGATATCCTATTCAAAGAACAACAAAAGCCTGAAGCTGTTATTTTCATGATTTAAGAGATATTGCTCTGAACCCTTTTGAAAGTAGCAAAGCCTAATTTAAAAAAGACTGTCATCTGGACTGATTTTCCCCTTTATAACTTCATATTTTTCCCCAATAAGGCTGTAAACCGGTTTCAGAGATTATCCAAATGAATATAGCAATAGACTCTCCCCATCTGGTATACAAAAGCTGTAACAGCAGAGAGAGCACTAAAGCGTTTTAATCTTTGTCTCAAACATACTGCTCGCGTTGAGGAACACTAAAGAAAAAGTTTTATAAGAAAAACAATACGATACAGTCACGAATAGACCGAACATAGATTGGAAAGATGTTCTAACTTTTATCCAATATTTCTATCAAAAAACAACAAAACATTATTGGCTTTGTATTTTCATATCCTTACAAGACTGTCTTTCCTTTTCATTATGGGCGTTACATTTGTGAAAGACAAAGGAAATATATGGATAGTTTTTAACTTGAAAATCTGAAAGATTGACGTGTTACGACAACAAAATTGTGCCTTTATCCATCAAAAGCATTAGAAATTTTGAAACAATACACCTGCTTTCTCGCAATGATTTCTTTTATCTACAATCAATCGCAGTCTCCTTAATATGCATTCCCCATCACAATATACAAGAGAAACGAAACTTAAAGCATTTTCCAGCAGCTTCATTCTCGTTTACGTGATTGGTCAGCACGAAAACTGCTGCTGACCACTAATCTTCTTCACAAGACTCGACAAACAAAACTTTTTTAAAAATATTCATTACATAATACAAAATATCACATGCGTAAGGTTACACGAACCAACTCTCATCATAAACGATGATACAGCATAAATGACATAATAAGCCAAATTAGAAAAAAGAAACAATAACCTTTTAAAATAAAAAAAGTCATCAATTAAATTTTATCAAACTATAAGCTTAAAATCGCAAGAAATTTTAAAAACAGCCTTTCTCCTTCTTCACGTCTATTATTGCTAAATAGGCTGGTTGCTTATTCTTTACTGCATCTTTTATGACGAGTTTTAACGGATCAGAAAGAAACAAGCAGTAAAGTTTTGAATGACAACAAAAACCATAACGTTAACTTTGAAAAAAATGATGCCAAAATCAGATCTTCAGATATTCGATTCTCCCTCTCAACAACGGAAAAAACATATATTCCACGATGTTTTGGAATATATCTTTGTGATTATAATCACTTTAAGTGCTATTTTTACAGCTCTTCTCTCTTTTTCAGATCAGTTTAGGACATATTTTTAAAAGTAAGCAGCCTATCCAACGTTGATAATGGTTGTACTGTCTTTAAAATTTCTTTTGCTTTTTTTTCATCACGATGCATTTGCGCAATCAAAGGTTCAAGCCCATCAAATTTTTCTTGTCCTCGCAAAAACTGGAAAAAAGAAACGATACAGCTTTCCCCATAAAGGTCGTCGTTAAAGTCAAACAAATAGGTTTCCAAAAGGGGCGCCCCATCCTTAACAACCGTTGGACGACAACCAAAGCTTGCAACACCATCATACAAAACACCGTTCGCACGACGCAAACGTACCGCATAAACACCATGAGCCAAACGAACTTGGGGAGGCAACATTTGATTAGCGGTAGGAAATCCCAAAAGACGTCCAAGTTTTTCACCTTGAATAATATTGGAGCGTATCCGATAGTGATACCCTAACAAATGGGCTGCTTTGTCCACTTCCCCTTGTGAGAGAAGTTGCCGAATAAAACTCGAGGAAATGATCAAAGATTGTGACTCTTGAGGACGAGCAACGCAAGGAACTTGCACAACCTCAAATCCATATTTCTCTCCTCTTTGGCAAAGAAGATGTACATTTCCACTTTTCTGATGACCAAATTGAAAATTTTCGCCTGTCACCACAACTGAAACATCAAAAACTTCCTTTAAAAACGACTTAATAAATTCGTCCGCTGAAAGAGCGGCAAACTGTGCATCAAAGGGCTGTTCAATCACGCCGTCAAAACCAAGGGTTTTAAAAATTTCAGCTTTTTCAGCTGCCTCTGTCAAACGATAGACAGGAGCTGAATGTTGAAAAAAACTTCTTGGATGGGGTTCAAAAGTTAAAACAACAGCTGGTTTCTTTTTTATACGCGCGAAATCAAGTGCTTTTTGCAACACCACCTGATGCCCACAATGAACACCATCAAAATTTCCAAGTGCCAACACTGCTCCCCGCCAAGCCGAGGGAAACATATGAATTCCCTGAAGACGCAAAAAATTAGTCATTACTGAAGTGCCCACATGATTGCTTGTGGTTTATAACCATGATGTTCAAGAAAAGAATGCAAAGCTTGCTTATCAACCACACCCTTTTGCGTATAATCATAATGATGAATCCCCCCCATAATATAAAGGGCATCAAGACCAAAGTGAGCCGCCCCCTTAATATCCGTTAAAAGACCATCACCAATAGCTAAAACTTGACTTTTTTCTACTGTTCCCCGTATTTTTTGAAGTTTTTCAAAGGCACATTCATAAATAGGCGCGTGAGGTTTTCCAGCAATGCGCACTTCCCCCCCTAATTGTTGATAAAGACGAGCCAATGCACCAGCGCACCAAAATTCTTTATTTCCATAATGGACAATCACATCTGGGTTCGCACAAATAAAAGGTAAATTCCGCGACCGCATGCGACGAAACATCTCCTCATAAGCAGAGGGTTCTTCGTCAAAATCTTCAAGAAAACCGCTACAGACGACAACAGAAGCCTCCCATTCTTCAACAAATTCACACTCTAACCCTTCAAACAGCACCAAATCACGTTGTGAACCAATGAAAAAAACTTTACGTGGAGCAGTCTGAATGAGATCGCGCGTTACATCCCCTGAAGTGATAATGGCATCATAATAGTCGCTATGAACATTCATGCTTTGTAATTGAGCAGCAACATCTTCCCGTAGCCGAGGAGAATTAGTTAATAAAATGACAGTTTTTCCCATTTGTCGGATTTTATACAACGCCTTCAACGCTGGTTCAAATGCATGTACACCGTTATGCACAACACCCCACACATCACAAAAAACAGCATCATAATGCGCTATAATAGTCTCAATATGGGTAAGTTCATTCATGGAGCACCTATCTCTATTTGTCATTTAAAGCTGTCTTTTACTTCAAAACTACTTACCGAAAGATAATACTTGTGTCATCTGCTTTCTCAAACCATATCCCAACTTTTTATCGTCTATAGAGATCATAAGAAATGATAAAATAACTAAGTTATCATTAAGTTGTGCAAAATTCTAAAATGCTTGATAGCAAAAGCTTATCATTCCCCAATGCTATTTTTCTCATAAAAATTTTAATTCTAACAACAACGACGTTGATAGAGTTTTTTATCTAAAATACTCAAATTCTTCACTGAGAAAATAAACGTATCCCCCTCTTAAAAACATGCATCATGAGAAAGCCCAATATATTTTCTCATTTCAAATTTGTTTATATTGAATCAATCAAAACCTATTCGCTTACATATTATAAGCAGAGAGCGTACAGATAAAAACACGTGAAGAAAGAAAAAATAGCTCTTAGGCTCCCTTTCAAAGGCAAAAACTGTCGTAATATTTTGAACTGGCAGAGAGTATGTGCCGTCCGAGCATCTTTTTTTCAGTAAAGATAGCAATATAGCTTTTATCCCATTCATAGAGGCTTTTACGCTACATACTTTACGAAGCACCATTGTAAAATAGGCGCTAACATTGAGAAATATCTTCTAAAACAAACATGTGAATATACAACAATAAGATCTATAATGTTTTGAGTTTATTTTGCATGAGGGCTCTTTACTCATAAAAGCTTTCCCCTATCATCATGATATCTCAGACGCATCAAAACAAGTCATTTTGATTATTGGTTAAGGACAGCACCGTAAGCGGTGACTTGAGCTTAAAAACCAAGGTTTACCTTCGTAAAATGCATATCTGATGTCATGAGTTGAGTAAGCAAACCTTAAAACTTTGAAAGGCAAACAACCTCCTATTTTAAAAAATCTATCCGTCTCAAGAAAAACTATTTTTATTGCCAATCTCCTAAAATTACTTTATGAATCGAAAAATGTTTTGATCGCATACGCAACGATCAAAAGGGGTCTTGAAAACCCGAAACCCTAGCGTAAAAATAAACCCACTATGTGGGTATCCCGGAATTCCGGGAGATTTTGCTATGTCCAGGTGCTCCAAGCACTAAAAGCAAAATGCTGACTAGGGTTCAGTGTTTTCAAGCTCCCGGAATACCAATGCGAGGGCGCTCGCACCTGGAGGGGGAAAATGCAAGCTCAAAATCTTAATATTGATCTTTTTGTAGGCAAAAAAATTCGCTTTAGGCGAAAAGTGCTAAAAATGTCTCAAAAAACATTAGGGCATCATTTAGGTGTCACTTTTCAACAAATCCAAAAGTATGAAAAAGGCTTAAATCGCGTGAGCGCAGAACGTTTAAAGGAAATTTCCGATATTTTGAATGTTCCACTTGCCTTTTTTTACACTGATATCATCAAAAAAGACAACGCCTCGTACCATTATGATGAAATCGCCTCGAGCAAAGAGGAATATTTGCTTTTAAAAAGTTTTAGAGTCCTCACATCTGTCAAGCAGAAAGCGATTTTAAACTTAATTTGTGATCAAAATTAAAACGCTTTAAAGCATAGCTATAAAGTGCTACACACCCTATTCTTGTCTTTCTCCCCACACCCCAAAAGGATGCCCCCCTCCTCAAACCGATTGATAAACGATCCGCCTTTTCAAAAATAGCTCCTTCTCAGCTTCCCATTTCATATGGTTCCTTTCACAAAATTATATAAACAAGCCCTCCCTTGAATATTCATCACACTCTCTTATCAAAACACCCCATGTATAAAGTTTTATGTCTTATATCACCACACCCGCAAACAATAGCGTTTTACAGCACAACAGAATAAGTATTTATCTGTATTTAAAGAGTGGCCCCCTTTTCGCTATGGACGCTCTATTTATTTTAAATGATGTACATTTAATATACCTGCTATTAAAGACTTAGTATCTGTTATAGAGTCTTAAAGGCATATTTTCCCTCTAAAATCTCAATGCTACACCAACTCTATCATAAGGCAAAACATTGATTTATAAAGACAATTTATTATTTTACATGTTGAATGAGAATCCAGAATATCGTAAGATTCTTTCATTTCAGACTTGTTCCATGTTGAATCAACCAAAACTATATCTCTTGCAGGTTACAAGTGGGAAGAGGCGTATGGATAAAAACTATTAAGTAAGAATTAAAAATGCCTCAAACGAACCGTCTCAATTACCAAGAGCTGTAAGCAACACCCACAAGCTGACAAACTGTGTGATGGTGCAAGGCTTACTCCGTTATGAAGCGTAAAGATGGGGGGCTCAATGGATTTACCGTTATACCCTTTACGAACAGCGTCGCAAAATAGGCTTGGATACCTTGAGAAATATTTCTATAAGACAATGCTATCCTGTTTTCTCATGATCATAATCCTCAATCTAACAAAGATGAAACAAACAATAGGATTGCGAATATGATTTGGGGAGCTCATTTGAAAGATGAAAAATGATAAAAAATCCGCTATAACAATTGAAGAAGCGAGCATTCGTTGAGCCGTAACTTTTTTATTTTAGAATTTTTATATCACACTTTACTGTTGAGATGCATGACCACGGTCTGTAACATCAAGCTTTGGCGAGAAAAACATTTCAGTATCTGCTTGTAAAACATTTTGACAGTTTTTAGATTCCTTAACAGCTTGTCCTGAAAGAGAACACTTCGTTCCCCATTCTTCTCTTAATTTTGCATCTTTTTTTAAATCTTCTACGCTATAGGTTTTTCACACCCCACGACGAATAATAGAGTCATGCATAATAAATAATTTTTTTCATTTTACTCCTCTTTAAATACCTTATCTGTTAATATCATCCCCCCAAATGAGGGTTGAATTTTCACACTGTATGAGAATACAGCCTCACTATCACTTGCTTGCTTTCAAAGTGAATACTCTGAGTAAAATAACGCAAGAAGAGCTCACAATAGCCATCGTATGAGTTTGTCATAAAATACAATGAGAAGGGAAAGAGCCCAAACTGAATACAAATGATGAAATCAGAAGACGCATTAATGCTTTTGTCCAACTGATTTCAAATAGTTACATTGCAATAGGCATCGCCCCTAACCCTATAGAAAGCCTATGAGCATTATAATACTTAAGTCTCACGATCAATGGACTATGCAGCCATAACAAAAAAGTATGAACTCTTTTTACCTATTTGTATGTTGATTATTGTTCCTCCATCGAGGCCTAAATAGAAACGTTTTGTGATATATAGAAAACAATCAGCAATGCAAATCATTTTACGAAGATTTCTTCGTGTAGAGTCTATTTGAAATCCATCCATCATTTGGAAGTCTGAATTTAAAAGCAGATAATTATGAAAGCTTTTCAAGGAATGCAACAGATTGATCACTTTTAAAGAAGAAAAAAACGTGATCCAATCCTGAAGACAAAATTCTGATGAAAAAACTTTTGCTATGAATTCTTTTAAGGCATTGTGAAAGATTTTATCCATTATATCAAACGTTACACCATTTTTGGGTCTGTTTATTTTTTACTTTTATCAACACCGCTCTAGAAATCCGTTTCTTGAGCGTTTTTTATCGCCTCACTTCTCCTTCAAACACAAATACTCAAAAATGCTTTGCCACCAACAATGACATTTTCCTGCTTTTATAAAACACATAAGTAAAAATAGAGAAGTGATTTTGAAAGCAACCCTCCCTTGAAAAGGGAATTACCATCCATTTACTTCCTAAACGAAAATAATCTCACCGTTTATTCAAATTTGCTCTACGATTTGGTACAATTTTATTGATAAAGTTTTCTCTATAAAAATTTAAGTAAATATGTTCGTTAAAACCAATCATGGACTAGCAAAGGGGTTATAGGATCCATTATCTCGCCGCCATTTTAAAGGTTCAGTGAAATCACTCGACCAAAGACCAATCTTATTGCCACGTGCTTTTTCTTCCGCATGATGATACTGGGCTGGAATAGGATTTTTCCCCTCTTTTGAGAGTACCAACATACCTTCTTTAAGACCTTCCTCAGCTAAATCAACCCCTTGAACAAAACATTGTGCATAATAAACACCATTGTGCATCAAAGCCTGTTTACAGGATAAATCCTGCCCAAGTGTTTTGGTGACAAGCCAAGCCGTTGTAACCGCACCACAGGGCCATTCTTGATCATTTAATCTTGCTTTTTGACGGGGTGCACATGTGTCCACACCATAAAGATGAATATCACGGGAGATATGTGAGCGCCAAGATTGTGCAGCAGGCGTCAGTAATTTAAATGTAACCCCACTTGTAACAGAAGCCTTACCATGAAAAACAACAGCATTATTTGCAACATCATTTAATGAAACACTCTTCTGCAAATCGAGAGCTGGTTCATTTTTTTCTAATTGCTGTTTGGTGATAGATCTACCCAACTTTTTTTCTTCTCGATAGAGATCGACAATATCTTGGATATCTTGCGTCTCAAATGTTTTAAGAATGCTGAAATCCATTTTATCTTTATATTGGCTTAATCCCCACACCGTAGCCCCCATAATGTAAATAATAACAATCAATTTAAATAGCATCTCTTAACACGCTCGCTCAAAAAATTCGTTTTTTTCCTATCATGTCAGATTATTGATTAGCAATCCCCTTGTTTTTAAAGAAAAAATCCAAATATAAGTGTTGCAGATTAACTACATTTTGTAAAGAATGATATTCTTTCTTTCATTATTTTAATATTGTTATTTTTACCAATATACACAACTTAAAATTGCCATTTTCATGTAACACAATCTCAATTTGAAAAGACTTCTGTCTCTTTACGAAGAAGAGCTTGAGAGTGAACAGATCCACGATCAAGGCTTTTAAAACAAACAAACGAGAAGAATTAAACTGTCATCAAATGACAGCACTTTCCAGTTTGTTAGAGGCAATGGAATGTCGACATATGAACAAATATTATTTGTTAAAGAGAGGTAAAATGACAGATAATAGATTCCAAAACATCATTTTTATCGTGACCATGCTGCTTTTTACGGCAGTTTTTGTATCTGATTTTTCTTATGCTGCTTCTTCTACTACTGGTGGAGGTGGTCTGGGAAATCTTGATGGTGTTTTAGGCAACATTGTCACAATGATGACGGGTCCAACGGCAAAGCTTATTGCTATTATATGTGTTGCTGCTGTGGGGATTGGCTGGATGTACGGCTTTATTGATTTACGCAAAGCAGCTTACTGTGTTCTGGGGATTGCTATTGTTTTTGGTGCCCCTGCTCTTGTCGGTAAATTAGCGGGCACAACATAAATGAACGAAGATACTCTTTTCCTTGCCTGTACGCGCCCAGCCATGTTTGCTGGTGTTACAATGGAAGCCATGGCGCTCAATGTCATGGCGACATCCATTCTTTTCATTTTGACCAGTGATTTTACCATGTTTGGTCTTGGGATTGGGATACACTTTATTTTGCGAGAAGTGACAAAGTACGATCACAACCAATTTCGCGTATTATTTGCATGGCTCAATACCCGAGGAAAACAAAAAAACCTCAACCGATGGGGAGGAGGTTCAACCTCCCCTTTACGCCTTATCCGCACTTATAAGGAACTAAGCTGAAGGAACGAAATTGGTGAAACAGATGTCAATAATGAAACGGGAAACTTTGCCTGAAGAATATATTCCCTATATACGCTACATCAACCAACATGTCGTTGCTTTAAATTCACGCTGTTTAATGGTTGTGATGGCTGTTGAAGGTATAAATTTCGACACCGCGGATATTGATCAATTAAATTCTTTACACAACCAATTAAACACCCTTTTAAAAAATATCGCAGATGAACGGCTTGCTTTATATTCTCACATCATCCGCCGCCGTGAAACGATATACCCAGAGGGTCATTTTCTTTCATCTTTTGCAACAACATTAGATGAAAAATATAAAAAGAAAATGGTTTCGCAAGAACTGTATAGAAATGATCTATTTATTTCACTGCTTTGGAATCCGGCCGCGGATAAAACAGAAAAGCTGGTTTCATTTTTTCAGCGCTTGAGCAAAGCCAAGAAAACACAATCTGAGCCCGACGAGGAAGCTATTCGTAAACTCGAAGAGTTAAGTCAAGATCTTATGCAAGGTTTGGAAGAGTATGAAGTCCGTCTGCTATCCATCTATGAACATGAAGGACTTTTATTTGCCGAACAAAGTGAATTTCTCCACCAGCTAGTAGGGGGAAGACGTGAGCGTATTCCTCTCACATTTGGAACTATTGCTTCAACAATTTACTCGGATCGTGTTATTTTTGGGAAAGAAATTATCGAAATTCGCCATGAAAGCAATGAACGCTTTGTGGGCATGTTTGGATGGAAAGAGTATCCTTCTAAAACACGCCCAGGTATGACTGATGGTCTGCTTACGGTGCCATTTGAATTCATCTTAACACAATCCTTTGTCTTTAAAAGTAAGGCAGCCGCCAGTGCGATTATGAGCCGCAAACAAAATCAAATGATCAATGCAGCTGACCGTGCTAGCTCACAAATCGATGCACTGGATGAAGCGCTAGATGATTTAGAATCAAACCGTTTTGTTTTGGGAGAACACCACATTTCTTTAGCTGTTTTTGCTGATCATCCTAAAATATTGTCTGAAAACTTATCAAAAGCACGTTCCCATTTAACCAATGGAGGAGCCGTGATTGCCAGAGAAGATTTAGGATTGGAAGCAGCATGGTGGGCACAGCTTCCTGGAAACTTTAGCTATCGTGCGCGTTCAGGCGCCATTACCAGCAGAAATTTTGCCGCTTTATCGCCCTTCCATTCTTTCCCTGTTGGCAAACTGAACGATAATGTTTGGGGAGCTGCTGTCGCATTGCTAAAAACACAGGCTGGTTCACCTTACTATTTTAATTTTCATTATGGCGATCTTGGCAACACATTTGTTTGTGGTCCATCAGGATCTGGTAAAACAGTGATTGTTAATTTTCTTCTTGCACAATTACAAAAACACAATCCAACAATGGTTTTTTTGATAAAGATCAAGGAGCAGAGATTTTTGTACGGGCTGGAGGAGGGAAATACAAACCTTTAAAAAATGGGCAGCCCACGGGTATTGCTCCCTTAAAGGGCATGGAATACACCGAAAAAAATAAAATCTTTCTTCGTAATTGGATCTTAAAGCTGGTGACCGCTGAAGGGCAAATCGTAACAGAAGAAGAGCGACAAGATATCGCCAAAGCCATTGATTCCTTGGAAAACTTACCCCCAACCCAGCGCTCTCTTGGTGCCCTTCAACTGTTTTTTGACAACACATCCAAAGAAGGAATTGCCATACGGCTGCAACGCTGGATTAGAGGCAATGATTTAGGATGGGTTTTTGATAATGACCAAGATGATCTCAATTTAAATGCGCAGTTCATTGGCTATGACATGACCGATTTCTTAGATAATGAAGAAATTCGGCGCCCCTTAATGATGTATCTCTTTCACCGCATTCTTGATCTGATTGATGGGCGGCGCATCATTATCGTCGTTGATGAATTCTGGAAAGCTTTAGAAGATGATTCATTTAAAGCTTTTGCGCAAGATCGGCTAAAAACAATTCGTAAACAAAATGGCATGATGCTCTTTGCAACACAAAGCCCTAAAGATGCTTTGAACTCAACAATCGCGCACACAATCATTGAGCAATGCCCCACCCAAATATTTTTTCCAAATCAAAAAGCAAATTACAATGATTATGTCGAAGCTTTCAAACTTACTGAGCGTGAATTTGAACTGATACAGTCAGAGTTAAGCAGAGAGTCCCGTCGTTTTCTCATCAAACAAGGACAAAGTTCCGTCGTTGCAGAACTTAACTTACGTGGAATGAATGATGAGATCGCCGTTTTAAGCGGCACAACAAAAAACATTGAACTCATGAATGAAATTATCAACGAATATGGAGCTGCCCCTGACAAATGGCTGCCCATATTTTATCAAAGGAGAAAAAATCAATGAAAAAATATGGCTTAGTTACACTGTTATCTTTTTCTTTTATTTCTCATGCAATAGCGCAAACAACATCTGATGTGGATGAATATTATAAACAAGCACTCGAGAACACACAAAAATTAGATGCTGCAAAATCAGAAACAGCTGAAAACATTTATAAAAGCGCAACTGAAACTGCAATAAAAATCAAAGACATAAGTCAACAACTTGAAAATATTAAATCAAAACCAGACACAAAACCAGAAGAATTGCAAGCCCTTCGACAAGATCTTCAAGTAAAGCTTTCTCTTCTTCAAGCCGATCTTCAAGTAGCTTCTTTAAAACTTCAGTCTCTTGATATGATTCAAGCAAGAGATACGAAGACAAAAGATGAATTACGTGAAGAAAAGGAACAAAAAAAGCATAAATATCTTGAGGCACAATTAAAAGAAAAAGAAAAAGAATTAAAAGAAAAACTTGAAAGTACAAGTACAAATGTCAGACTTTAGTTTTTCTCCCTTTGAAAGCGTTTCTGGGTATATTTTAAAACCCCTTGATAATGTGATGGACACGACGGTGAGTGGGCTGTCTTCTGCTATTTCAGCGCCCTTAAATCTCGCCGCAATCATTTTTATCTTTCTTTATGGCTATAATGTTATGACAGGTCGCGTTGCGCTTTCCATGCATAGTCTTCTCAATAATGTTGTTAAAATCGTTGTTGTTACAACAATGGCAACGAATGCGGATACATTTAATACTTATGTCAAGGATATTTTCTTCAATGATTTATCCAATGCTATTGGGAATGCGCTTAACAGTAATCCTGCAAGCTCCAATGTTTTTGATTATATTTTGTTAAAGGCAAGTTCGCGTTATCAAGAAGTCTTATACAATGCTTGGTTTTTTGAAAAGATCATTGTGGGTCTTCTTGGTTCTATCATGCTTCTCGCGGTTATTCTTTTTTGTATAGGTGGTTTTATTGTGCAAATGTTTGCACAAGTTGCACTCGTCATGATTATAGGTCTTGGGCCTCTATTCATTAGTTTGTATTTGTTCAATGCAACGCGAAAATACTCCGATGCATGGATTACAACTTTGATCAATTTTACCATTTTACAAGTTCTCGTAATCATGCTTGGAACCATTATATGTCAAGTTATCCTACAGGTTCTCAAAGTTTCATATGAATCAATTTATGTTCTTTTTCCCCCTGTCATCGTCATTTCGATCATAGGAGTTATTATCTTCCGTGCGCTTCCTGGTATTGCAACAGCGCTGGCCTCTGGCGGACCATACTTTAACGCTGGTGTCTCTTCAGGAGGACAGATTTTTACAATGCTTTCCAATGGTGCAAGAGCGAGTGGCAATGCAGTAAAAAGTGCCACTTCACAAATCTCAGGAGCTGCCGGTAACGCTGTTAGAAGTGCGGCAGGGGCAGCAGCAAAAGCAGGTAAATCTGGAGGCGGTCGTGGTCGATTTTAAGATAAAGCACCTCTTTAAAAGAATAAGCATTTTTGTTTTTGCCTTGTGTGCGCCCTTTGGCGTACACGCCATGATCCTGTTCCAGATAAGATCTAACATCTTGGGTCTAACAATAAAACCAATCAAAACCTTGCATCACATAAACTTGTAAAAATGTTCAGAACAAAGGCTCTCATGCATTGTATTCCAAGATATTTGTGAGTTCAAAAAATGAAACGAAAAATAACTTTTGTTATGGTCCTAACAATCGCTCTTACTGGTTGTGCCTCTTTGAGTGGCCCTAAAAAACCACCACGCTGTAATGGCAAACATACACGCGCTTTAAATAAAGATAAGTGGAATTGGGACAATAAAAACATTGTCTACCCAGAAAAGAGTGTAAAGCCTGTTACCACTCCCATCATTCTCAATACTTTGGAAAGTGAAAAAGTAACAGCCAATTCAGCTTTATTAAAGCCGGTTATTCATGAAGCACGATCTGATAAAACTGTGGAGGTTATGCGTGAAAAGTGATGCCCTTGAAGAATATATAAAAGAAGCGCGCTCATTTGACATTGATCGCATGCATAGCATGCGCGTGCGGATGAAAATCTCCATGGCTTTAACAGTGCTTTTTGGATTGATGACAATTGCGCTGGCTTTAGCTGTCGCAGCTTTGACACCTTTGAAAACGGTAGAGCCTTTTGTTATCCGCGTTGATAACTCAACAGGCATTATTGATACTGTAAGCGCCCTAAAAGAATCCCCTAACGACTATGATGAAGCGATAACGCGTTATTTTGCCAGCCAATATGTTCGCGCTCGTGAAGGTTTTCAAGCATCAGAAGCAGAAAACAATTTTCGCTTAGTCTCTCTTTTATCTTCTCCAAAAGAACAAAACCGTTTTGCAAAATGGTACGCGGGCAATAATCCAGAAAGTCCGCAAAATATTTATCATAACATGATTGCTACGATCACAATCAAATCAATCTCTTTTATAAGTAAAGATCTTATCCAAGTTCGTTACTATAAAACGATCAGAGACTTGAATGAAAAAGAAAATATTTCCCATTGGATTTCAATCTTAAATTTTTCCTACGTGAACGCACACATTTCAACGTCTGATCGTCTTATCAACCCTCTTGGTTTTCAAGTATCGGAATATAGATCTGATCCAGAGGTGATAAAATGATCAGACTTTTACAAACAATCTCTTTAATTTTTACGATCACTGTCAGCTTCCACACAGCTCTCTCACTTGCGGAAACAGCGCCTGTCAGTGCACGTAAAGATAACCGCATCAGATTTGTCAATTATGACCCCTACAACGTCGTACAAATCATTGGCTCCATTCGCTCTTCGGTTCAACTAGAATTTGCCGTTGATGAAGAAGTAACCTATGTAGGAATTGGAAATTCGGTTGCTTGGCAAGTTGCACCGGCTGGACACTTTGTTTTTCTCAAACCACGTGAAGTCCAGCCTGTGACAAATTTACAAATTGTCACAAGCCGCCAAGATGGAACACAACGCTCTTATCAATTCGAGCTACAAGTCCGTGAAGGCGATGTTTCAGCCGGCAATGAGACGTATTTCTTGGTAAAGTTTCGTTATCCAGAAGATGAAGCCTTACGTAAGAAATTAGCCGAAGCAGAAAAAGAAAAACAACGTGAAGAAAACTTTGTCAATGATATTTTAAATATCCATGAAGATTTTGGACCACGCAATTGGGCTTATGAAGCTCAAGGCTCATCTCTTATTGAACCTGCTTCTGTCTATGATAATGGGAAAACAACAACCTTTACCTTTTTAGGCAACATTGAAATCCCTGCCATTTACATTGTATCGCCTGATGGGCAAGAAGCGCTTATTCCCAAATCGATTAAAGGCAACAAGGTTATTGTTCATGCAACAGCTGCACAATTCACGCTACGACGTGGGAATGAAGTATTGTGCATCTTTAACAAAAGGTTCGTACCAAAAGGAATTAATCCTGAAACAGGTACGACATCACCATCTGTACAACGTAAAGTGAACCTAGGAAGCAGCCATGAATAACACCGTGGATGAAAAAAGCATTAATGATCGCGATACAATAAAAAATGCTCAAGGGAAAAGTCAACAGAACAATGTGGGGAAAGCTATTGCTCTTATTATTCTTTTCAGTGTCTGTCTTTATTTAACCTATTCAACACTTGTTACAGACAAAAAGCAACCAATTGAATCTTCAAAAGAAGGAAAAGTTATAAAACAAACAGAGCTTTTTCGTCCTGCAAAGCCTACCCCTCCCCCCTTTGAACAGCCTCAACGAAATAACGCTCTATTACCAAAAGTCGAGCTACCAACACCAAACATCAATCAATTAAATTCTGATAACTCACTGCTGGAAGCAGCACAACGTGCTCCTGTATTAGCTTATGCAAGTACACAACAAGGCAAAATAGATTCACAAACAAATAATGGTGCTTTGCCTCACCAACTTGAAAGCAAACCTGATGAAACGACACAACGTTTTAATCATCTTCTCAAACCCACAGTGCTTGAAGGTATTCGTGCTTCAACCCTTGGCAATCGAAACTACATCATCGCGATGGGAACTTCTATTCCTTGTATTTTAGAAACAGCCATCAACAGTGATCAACAAGGTTTTGCCAGTTGTATCATCTCCAGAGATATCTTATCAGACAATGGTCGTGTTGTGCTTCTTGATAAAGGCACCCAAATTGTTGGTGAATATCGCGCCGGATTGAAAAAAGGCCAAACACGTCTCTTTGTACTATGGAATAGAGCAAAAACCCCCAATGGTATCATTATATCTTTAGCTTCACCGGCAACGGATGCTTTAGGGCGTTCTGGTATGGATGGAGATATTGATAACCATTGGCTCGAGAGGATTGGGTCTGCGCTTCTTGTCTCACTAATAAAAGATGCAACACACTATGCCAATAAACGTTTATCAAAAAAACAGGAAAAAGAAGAAACTGAAACAATCTCTTCAGGACAAAACATCGCAAACATTCTCGTAGAAAATTACGCCAATATTCCTCCAACATTATCCAAAAACCAAGGGGAAATGGTGAATATCTTTGTTGCCCGCGATTTAGATTTTTCCAGCGTTTATAAATTGAAAGTCATCGAAAACAAAAAACAGATTATCAATCGAGCTGTTTCAAGAAACTTTTACAAAAATTCGGCGGTAACTTTAGAATGAACTCAAACTTACATACCATGAGCGATGAAACCGTTGCGATTGTTCTCACAAAACTTGAACCCATCAGTGCTTTTTTGAAAGATGATAGACTCTTTGAAATTGTTATCAATCGTCCCTATCAAGTCATGACTGAAGGATTTGATGGATGGAAAACAATAGAAGCACCGGGGCTCTCTTTTAATGAGCTTATGGGGATTGCGAAAGTTGTCGCATCCTATTCCAAGCAAAACATATCGGACAAAAACCCAATATTATCTGCAACGCTACCAGGCAATGAGCGTATTCAAATTGTCATTCCGCCCGCTGTCGAAAAAGACACGATTAGTATGACAATTCGTAAACCGTCATCGCAGAGTTTTTCTCTCGAAGAGCTCGCAAATAAGGGCCTCTTCTCGCTCTGTGAACAGATCTCTTTCACACCCTTGAATGACTATCATTCTCGTTTTAACGAACTCAAAATCATCGAGCATAAATTAGCCAATGCCTACTGTAATAAAGACTTTGTCTCTTTTTTAAATCAAGCTGTAGAATGCCAGAAAAATATTTTAATTGCGGGAAAAACCGGTTCGGGTAAAACAACATTATCAAAAGCATTAATCGCAAAAATCCCTCAAGAAGAGCGTATTATCACCATCGAAGACACACAAGAATTGGTGATACCACACCCTAACCATGTCTCAATGTTCTATTCAAAAGATGGACAAGGCTTAGCCTCCGTTGGCCCCAAAGAGTTGCTTGAATCATCTTTACGGATGCGTCCTGATCGTATTCTTTTGCAAGAACTTCGAGATGGTACAGCCTTTTATTATATCCGCAATGTCAATTCAGGCCATCCAGGTTCCATTACGACGGTTCACGCATCAACAGCACTTGCAGCCTTTGAGCAGATGACCCTTTTGGTCAAAGAAAGTGAAGGCGGTGGTGATTTAGAGCGTGATGATATTCGAGGCCTGTTGATTTCAATGATTGATATCATCATCCAATGCAAACGGATTGAAGGAAAATTTAAGGTCACAGAAATTTATTACGATCCCTTCAAACAACGAAACATCTTTGGAGGTGACTAAAGGAAGATCACACTGGCTGCCAAAGGCTCTTTTAAAGAAACGATTGCAAATAAAAGGAAAAATGCGTGAAAACCAAAGAAACAGAAAACAGAGAAAATCTTTTATCGATGACAGAAGAAGAATTGAAAAAACGCCGTGAAGCCGTTGAAGCAGCCATCAGCACCCATGCAATAGAGGGAATAGCGCTTCATTCCAAAACGTTGAAAATTTTAGAAGAATACGCAAAGGGGAATATTTCACTCGAGGAATTTAATACTCTTATGGACAACACGACATTATAAGGAAGCTACAATGCCAAAAGAAAAATTAAAAAAACAGATGTGACATCCACAGTGCCTTCCCCTGAACATTATATGTATCCTAAAAGCAAAACATTAAAAAATAAATATGGAATAACAAACCTTGACGCTTTTACGGCAAGATGTGCGCATGATTCAGCAAAAGCGATGGTTAATCTGCGTGAAGCCCCCTTACCAGAAAAGTTTGATAGCTCCTATCTATGCCTTATTCATCAATGTCTATTTGAAAATACCTTTGAATGGGCTGGACAAACCCGCAATGTTCCCTTTACATTTGAAGATGGTACTACTGCCGTCGCTCCAGTAATGAAAAAAATAACAAATTTTGCAGTCGGTAGCGAATTACAAGAAGGTTTACAAAAATTAGATCAAACGCTTGCCGAAAAAAATAATTTGCAGGATTTATCATGCAAAGAATTTGCTTATGAAGCAGCCAAAATATTTGCCTCTCTCAACTATACACACCCCTTTAGAGAAGGCAACGGACGTACACAACGGATCTTTTTTGAAAATCTTGCCAAAGCCGCAGGGCATCAGCTTGATTTTTCACTGGTTACAAAAGAACGCATGTTGGTTGCTAGTGTTGCAGCAATACAAAATGACAATCTAGAACCAATGCAACATCTGTTTGACGATATCTCTAATCCCAATAAAATACCTCTTTTAAAGGAATTCATGAGCAACACGAAAGAACTTGGGCGTAGTGTGAATGATCGCCCTGTTATGGTCACAAAGGAAGGTGAAACCTACACGGGCACCTATAGAGGTGCTGGTCTTAACAGCTTTGCCTGCAATGTAAAAGGAGCTTACATTATCGGCAATAAAGAACATCTCACACCAGAACAACTCAAAACATTAAAACCCGGTGATAAATTTACCTTTACCGTTCCCAAAACAAAAGAGCTTGAAAGCATTCTTATTCCAGAAGAGAAATTAGCCCCTTTGACAAAAAATGAAACGGCCCAAATGGTTGCAGAAGATGCCTGTGTCCACGTAAGCCTAAAACAGGTCCAGAAACTGTCAAAAATTGTTTATGGTAATACAAAAACATTAGACAAACAGATGGTAGAAATCATCAAAAATCCAAGCTTAGGCCAACAGCTCGCCAACAAGATTGAAAGGGCACCGAGCTCTGTTTCTCGTCTTGCAGGTTTCAGTTTATGTGGACTACAAAATCAGGCACGTGCAAACGCTAAAAATCATATTGGTATGCTCTGTACTGCCGTTGCAAATTTCGCGTATGCTGTAAAATATGCTGAAAAGGAAATCACGCAAGAACATGCAACAGAACAAAGTCGCCTTGCAAAAACAATAGAAATGCCAAGTCAAAGCTTGCAAGATCTCCTCGCCTTGCCAAAAGAATTACAGCAAGAAGCTTTAGCAAAAAATTCTTTATGTCAAAAAGAGCTCAGCAACTTTGTAAAAAAGATCAACACCCGTCTTTCACCAAATGAACATAAAGCAGTTCAAAATAATGATTATGAAACACTGGCTCAAAGCATTGGTGTATCAGAAAATAAAGCCAAACAAATTACACAAATTATTAAGCAAACCAAAGAAGTACATCAGCAAGCACAAATATGCACAATGCGCCATTCCAAAGCATTCGCTATGGCCTGCTAAGAATGGATAAAACCTTCCTCCTTGATGAGAAAGGCTCATAAACGAAAACTGTTTGGCGTTATCTGCACCTTTGCAAAAAGAGATGAGAGTTAATATCACGTACCTGAAAAAGAGCATTTCGCAACATATTCTGATAGAATTGAGAGTAAAATACAATGAAATATACCAAAACACAAATGGTACTTATTTTAACACCAATCGCTTTAGGTGCTTTAACGATATTCCTTGTCCCTCATTTTTTACTGTTAATAACAAATGGACTAAAGAGCGATCAAATTTATTGGACTCTTCGTTCTGAGCCTTTATTAGTCTTAGCACTAACGGCTGCTGTTTCATTGTTGTATAGTCTGTCGCAAAAACTGCACTTACGTAAAATAATCACTTTTGTCTCCGTTGTTTTTTTTGGAACAACCGCTCGTTACTATATTGGTGGTGAAATAAAACGTTTAAGTCCCTATGTTGGCCATCAAGGAATAACGTGGAGCTATGCGCTTCAATTCATGGACCCCATGGTTGTTTTTGGCATCATCATTGGTGTTTTTTTTCCATCATTCAATTCGTAACAACCCTTCCCCCTAAAAGTAAGGTCAAGCGTGCAAAAAAAGGTATTTTTGGTGAGGCCGCTTGGATGAATTTAAGAGAGGCAGCAAAAATCTTTCCTGCCAATGGGCAAATTGTTGTGGGTGAAAGATACCGTGTCGATCAAGATAATGTGTGCAACATTCCCTTTGCACCTGGCAATAAAACAACATGGGGAAAGGGTGGAACAGCCCCTTTGCTAACCTTTAATCTTGATTTTGGTTCAACTCATATGATCTTTTTTGCTGGTTCTGGTGGCTATAAAACAACAAG
This sequence comes from Bartonella sp. AP258QHHD, assembly GCF_042196145.1. Taxonomy (NCBI): domain Bacteria; kingdom Pseudomonadati; phylum Pseudomonadota; class Alphaproteobacteria; order Hyphomicrobiales; family Bartonellaceae; genus Bartonella; species Bartonella sp. AP258QHHD. The sequence continues at coordinate 31,898 of NZ_JBHIPR010000058.1, read as the reverse complement.
TACAGTAGTTCCTACGTGTTTAACCTATCCAGGGTCTATTATTTGTCTTGATCCTTCAACAGAAGTTGCCCCAATGGTCAAATTTGCGCGTCAAAAAATGGGAAATAGAAATGTCATTGTTCTCGATCCTAACTCATTGTTAACAAAAAACTTTAATGTCATCGATTGGCTTTTAGACGACAGCGTACCACGCACACAACGCGAAGCAAATATTGTAAGCTTTTCAAAGTTGCTTCTTACAGATAAAAAATCAGATAATTCTTCAGCGGAATATTTCTCAACACAAGCCCATAATCTATTAACAGCTCTTCTTGCTCATGTTGTATTTTCTGATGAATATGAAGACAGCGAGCGCAATTTAAAAACATTGCGTGGTATTCTCTCTCAATCAGAAACAGCTGTTGTTAATCAATTACGCATGATTCAAGAAACAACACCTTCTCCTTTTATTCGTGAAATGGTTGGTATTTTTACAGAAATGGCAGAGCAAACCTTTTCAGGGGTTTATACCACCGCCTCAAAAGACACCCAATGGCTTTCTTTATCCAATTATGCAGATCTTGTCTGCGGAGATGATTTTTTTTCCTCAGATATTACCAATGGCAATACAGATGTTTTTCTCAATCTCCCCGCAAGCATTTTAAACAGTTATCCAGCTATTGGACGTGTGATTATTGGCGCCTTTCTCAATGCCATGGTTACAGCAGACGGTAACTATAAAAAGCGTGTTTTATTTGTCTTAGATGAAGTTGATCTTTTAGGCTATATGAATATTTTAGAAGAAGCCCGCGACCGTGGACGTAAATACGGTACATCCTTGATGCTCTTCTATCAATCCTCTGGCCAGTTGGTCAACCACTTTGGAGAAGCAGGAGCACGTTCATGGTTTGAAAGTTGTTCCTTTGTCAGCTATGCTGCCATTAAAGATCTCCAAACTGCCAAAGACATTTCAGAACGCTGTGGCCAAATGACCGTTGAAGTAACCGGAACAAACAAATCAAGAGGTTTATCTTTAGGAAAGAGTTCATACAACGTCAATTACCAACAAAGAGCCCTGATTTTACCCCACGAAGTTATTCAAGAAATGCGTCAAGATGAACAAATTATTCTGATGCAAGGACAACCCCCTTTGCGATGTGGTCGCGCCATCTATTTCAGAAGAAAAGAAATGTTAGCCGCAGCTGCAAAAAACCGCTTTGCCCCAAAAGCACAGAAAAACTAAAAAACACCCTCTAATGGAGGTCATGCATCAAAACAAAAACATCAAAGGATAAAAGCAGAGATTCTATCTCATAAAAGCCTATAAAGAAGGAATTCCCGCTTGATACAACAAGAAAAATATGGGGAAAAGTCTTTAAATGATGGTATTATGCCTGTGCTTACCAATGCCAATTTTCTTTATAAAGCACTCTCCTCATCTCCAAATAATAAATACCAATCATATCTATGCCTTGAGAATCCTATCAGGAAACTTTTGAAGGCACCGCTTTTATAGGGAAATTTTTCTACAAAAAAATTAAAAGACAATATGCATGAAAACAACCCAAATGAACCATTCTCTCTCAGTAAAAGAAAAAAATGCCAAGATAAAGATTGATACACTCAAAAACACCTACGAATTTGAGGGATTTTTTCCTCACCCAAGTCTCAACATCTCAAAACAATATGCGTGGGGGATTTTCAAACAAAAAGTTTAACACACTCTCATAGACAATGTAACATTATAAGGAATGTAACAATGCCCAAAGCAAAAGAAAAAACAAAAGGAATTCCCTCACCCCATAATTATATCTATCTTGGTACCAAAATTCTCAAAAATAGATATGGAGAAACAGATTTAAAACGCTTTCTGGAAAAATGCTCACATGATAGGCAAAAAGCCATGATCAATCTGCGTGCAGAACCCCTGCCAGAATATTTTAATTCAACTTATCTATGCCATATCCACCAACAATTGTTTAAAAATACCTTTGTATGGGCTGGACATCTGCGCCATATCCCCTTCGCATTTACAGACGATAGCATTGCCGCCATGCCAGAAATGAAAAGAATGGAATGGGGCAATAATTTTGCAACCGGTGAAGAAATCCCTGAACTCTTACAAAAATTAGATCAAACGCTTGCCGAAAAAGACAATTTGCAAGGCTTAACACGCGAAGAATTTGTCAAGGAAGCAACGAGTCTATTTTATTCTCTTCACAAAATCCACCCATTCATAGATGGCAATGAGCACACAGAACAAGTCTTTTTTGAAAATCTTGCCAAAGCTGCAGGACATCAGCTTGACTTTTCGCTTGTCACACAAAAACGTATGATGGCTGCCTGTAGCGAAGCAATACAATATAGCAATACACAACTGTTGAAAGATCTTTTTGAGGATATCTCCAATCCCCCCAAAATACGTCTTTTAAAAGAATTTATGGACCACATAAACAATACGGGACGCAACGTGGATGATCGCCTTGTTATAGCAACAAAGGCAGGAGAAACCTATATAGGAACTTATAAAGGTTGTTATTCAGAAGGTTTTATACTCGATGTGCAAGGAACTTACATCATTGGTAGCAAAGATGATCTCACACCAGAACGATTAAAAACATTAAAACCTGGTGATATCATTACCTTTACCGCCCCCAACAGCAAAGAGCTTGAAAACACGCTTATTCCAAAAGAAACATTAGCGCCTCTCACAAAAAGTGAATGTGCCAAAACAGTTGCGCTAGATAGTTACGTTCTCAAAGCTCAAAAGCAAGTCCGAGCTTACGCAAAAGCTGTTTATGGTGACGCAAACGTATTAAACGAACAGATAGAAGAGATTATTAAAAATCCAGAATTAGGCAGACAGTTTGCTAATCAGATTAAACAGGCACCGCACTCTGTTTCTCCTCTTGCAGGTTTTAGTATATGCGGTCTACAAAATCCGGCACGTGTACACGCTCGAAATTATCTTGATGTGTTCTCTCTTGCAATTGAGAATTATGTGTATACTGTAGAAGCTACCTATAATATAGTCACTCGAGACCATAAAATTAAACAAGAACGCCTTGGAAAAGCGGTAGAGAATCCCAGTCAAAACTTGAAAAATATTTTTGCTTTATCACCGGAAAAACAAAGAGAAATCTTGTCTCAATCTCCTCAATTACACCAAGAGCTCCGTACTTTTATAAACAGTTTAGAACATCGTCTCTCATCAAACGAATGTAGTGCGATCACAAACAAAGATTATGAAACACTTGCACAAAGTATTGGTATATCAGAACAGAAAGCACGAGAAATTACCGACATTGTTCAAAAAGCAAGGAACGCTCATAGCCAATTCTACACACGCACACAAAATCGTTCAAATACACTTGCTATGGCCAACTAAAAAATATGAAACTTTGTTTTTTTGATTTAAACACCTATGTGGAAGAGATATTTTAATATTCTTATCATACATGCAAAAAACAGACTACTTAAGCGCCCTACCACCAATTTTGCACATAGCATATACACCATATCCAAAGCAATTGGACAGGATAATTGTTAATTCCTTTTAAACGTCATGATTACTACCAACGAAAGCTACAAAAGCCTATTTTATTTGTCTTAGATGGAGTCGATTTTCGTGGTTATATGAATATTTTAAAAAGAGCACTCATTTTACCCCACGAAGTTATTCGAGAAATGCGTCAAGATGAACAAATTATTCTGATGCAAGGCTCCCCTTCGCAATGTGGTTGCGCCATCTATTTCAGAAGGAAAGAAATGTTAGCCGCAGCTGCAAAAAACCGCTTTGCTCCACAAAAGAAAAACTAACTTCCTATTATGAGATCTTGACTATGAAAAGTCCAACCACAAAAACAACATACATTTCTATTTTTTAAAAACCCGTTAACAAAAAGTTTTTGACCGCTTCTTCACACATAAGGAAAACATGATAAAAAATCCGTGTTTTTTCCTTTTTGTATTTTGTGTATCGTTTTACCAGTACCCATCGTCTTTACAAGAAAGTCCACCCCCCTCAAATCACCTATAACCAAACCAACATTTCCACTTGAGAACGTCCTGCAAATACATTCCTACAAAGCTTTTTGTTTATAATTTATCCCCTACAAACAAGCAAAAACATTTCACAACGCTAATCACCAATATCAAGACTTAAAAAAACGGTTGATCTTTGAGACAACAACTCTCAAAACACCTACACTCAAGAACATCGATTTTTTCCCAAAAAATATTTAAGATATACATCAAAATGAATAAATCATTCTTATACAAGCTTTCCCCCCTTTACGATATCATAAAGTGTTCTATTTTAATGATAAAGCGCTGAAAAAGGCTTTTCTCCCCAACCAAAGAAAAGTTTTTATTCTCTTATGGGTCTTAAATCTTAAAGCAGCGCACACAATAAGAGCAACAACACAAAGTAAAAAACATTTTGTTGCAAAAATACACAAAAAAGATGTTCGTATGGCAAGATATTCATATGGAGCAATAAAAAAAATATAATGGAGAAAAATTTTTGATGACTGCTTTTGCCCATAGATTCACCAATCTGAGAGCTGTGTATGAAAAGTACCAGCACCATCCACTAACCAAGAGCGATTACACCCGCTATATCCACGCCCCTCATCAAAGCGCTCTTGCAAACAACTTTGTTAAAGGAAAAAACAACAATTTTAAGCAACATTTTTCTTTTTGACCTCTTCCTTACACCTCAAAAAACGAAGATTTTACCCAGAGTCAATTTATAGAAAATCCATTTTCTGACCACTCATGGGCTTCATATCAGCGCCCTAAATACCAGCATTTTACAGTACAAGATAATAAACAAAGGAAACATCAGAAAAGCTTTTCAAAAGCATCACAAAACGATTGATACAACATCCATACACTGAAGGGAAAAGCACTCCCTCTCATAACAACCAAAATCTCAAAAGAATACGCGAAGGGGAATTTTTCACATGCAGCGTTTAAGACGCTCATCAACCATCACCCTACCTACTTAGGAGAGATTACATGTTAGAGCAAAATTATCTATATAAAGGAACCAAAACACTCAAAAATAAATATGGCATCAAAGACCCTAAAAAACTGTATCAACGCAGTACCCATGACGTCACTAAAGCAGCCGTAAATTTTCGCCATGAACCACCCCCACAAAAATTTGATGCTTCCTATCTAAAACTAATCCACTGGAGCCTCTTCTACGAAACTTTTGAATGGGCGGGCCACACCCGCGATACATCCTTTACATTTGAAGACGGCACTTCTGCCCATATGCCGGCGATGCGTCCCAAAGGTTATGAAGTTCCTTTTGCTATTGGACCGAAGATTCAAAAAGAACTAAAACAACTCGAAAAAACACTTAATGAAAAGAACAATTTAAAAGGTTTATCGCGCCAAGAATTTGCTGAAAGTGCCGCTGAAGTTTTTATGGCGCTTGAACACGCGCATCCTTTTAGAAAAGGCAATGGGCGCGTCAATCGAATGTTTATGGAAAAACTTGGACAAGCAGCAGGGCATACCATTGACTTTTCTTTCATCACAAAAGGACGCATGACAGCAGCTTGTATTGAAGCCATGCAATATGGCAATCCTCAACCGATGAAAGATCTTTTTGAAGATATCACGCATCCGCAAAAATCCCTTGTTTTAAAAGAATTCATCTCCCAAATGAGAAACGCTGGATTGGATGAAATTAACAATCGTGTTGTTGTTGCTGCAAAAGAAGATGTAACCTATGAAGGCATCTTTAGAGGTTTTTCAGCAGAAGGTTTTGTCATGGAAGTAGAGGGAGCTTTCGTCGTCGGACACAAAGATGATCTTCCCCCAGAACAAGTCAAAACATTACAAAACGGTGCCCGCCTCTGCTTTCAAAAAACCAACGTTCAAAGCTTAAAAGAAACACTGATCCCAAAAGAAACTTTAGCCCCTCTTACCCATGAAGAGTTATTTGAAAGGATTTCAAATGACGCTTATGTTGAAGCATGCCGAAAAGAAATCGAAAATTTATCAAAGACTGTTTATGGTAAAACCCAGTCCTTAAAGACAACATTAGATATCATAACGGCAGCTCCAAACTTAGGAAATCAGTTTGCCGATGAAACTTTACAAAACCCTCAATCAATTTCTAAATTTGCTGGGAGTAAAATACTTGGCATGAAAAGTTCAAATCGCAGACAAGCCGAACAGGCTGTTCCACAACTCAGCCAAGCCCTTAAAAATTATGGCGCAATAACACAACAAACAAAAGATGCAATTCTAGAGCAACACCAAAGAGAACAAAATCGCCTGAACCACACTGTCGAAAAACCTGGAAAAAATTTACAAAACCTTTTTGCCTTACCAGAAGAACAACAAAGGGAAGCTTTATTCCATTCTCGTTCACTGCGACAAGAACTCCATACCTTTTCACGACAACTACACAATCGTCTATCCTCAGAAGATCGTAAAGCCATACAAGAAAAAGATTATACCAGACTAGCTTGCCTCCTTGGGACATCGGAAAGCAAAGCAAAAGAAATTGCGAATACTGTAAAGAACACCCAAGAAGCACAATGCCAAGCTCGCAGCTTGAAAGTTAGTCGTTCCTCATCGCTGGCTCTTACCGGCTAAAAACGCGTGAACTTTTGCCTTCCAACAGAACTCTTTATACCAATCATTTTATCTCCATTACGCCCACCAATTGTTTTAAAATGTTACAAAAGATAGTCCTAAAAATGAATCCTGTAATCTACTATAACTTATTGATAATATTTCATAAAAAAACTGTATAAAAGACATAAATGTCCATTACATATCAATATGAATAGCGCGAAGTCTTTGGATACCATTCAGTTTGATATTCTTCTTTTGTCTTAAAAAATATCAAAAAGTGGGAAATGCGCCAAAGAGGTTTTCTAAAAATATTGAAAGGAAACAGCCATGAAAAAAAGTCACCCAACTCCTTCTACCAATGTAGAGGAACTAAGACGACAATTTGAACAACAAAACCTAGAAGCTTCTAATGTAGAAGACCTCTACGCAAAGGTTAATAAACCACCTAAAGAACAGCGCACCTCACCTCAATATACACTTCAACAACCACCAGAAACGGTCTATGCTCCCAAAAAGCCACTTGACCAACAAAACCTAGGAGCTTCTAATGTAGAAGACTTCTACGCAAAAGTTAATAAGCCACCCAAAGAACAGCGCACCTCACCTCAATATACACTTCAACAACCACCAGAAACGGTTTATGCTCCCAAAAAGCCACTTGACCAACAAAACCTAGGAGCTTCTAATGTAGAAGACCTCTACGCAAGGGTTAATAAGCCACCCAAAGAACAGCGCACCTCACCTCAATATACACTTCAACAACCATCAGAAACGGCCTATGCTCCCCAAAAGCCACTAGGAAATCCCTATGACAGACTTGGTGAAAGACCAAGTGATGGGCGACGCACCGACAAACTCGTAAACCCCTATTCAATAACGGATTTGGCAGCACAAGGTTGGCAAACACCCTACGACACAGTTGGTGAAGGTGCACAGGGTGGACGACATCCCCATGAACCAGAACATCTCTATGCAGAGCTTAACTTTGATGAACGTGGTGAGCCCTCTCCCCAAAGACCACTCGAATCTGTCTATACAACGGTTGGCATGGGGGCTGAAGGCGGGCAAGAGTCTGAACAACTAGAAAATCCCATCTATCAAGGCGTTGGCGGAGGCAGAATCTCCCCTCCCAGAACCCCAAAAGATGTGGTTACAACAAAGCTTTTAACAAACGTAGACTTTCAATATGGTGTAAGAGAAATCCAAGAGCGATGCAGAGTTGTTTATAAAAACGAACATGCTTTGAATGGACCACTTGCGAAGATCCTTGATGATCCTCAGGGTGCAGAAAAAGTCTTACTGGAGCTTGCAGAAAACCCTGAAAGCGCTGGTAAGCTTGCAGGTCACAAAATACTTGGTGTAAAATCTCCAAGCCGCAGAGAAGCTGAAGATGAGTTTACCCACCTTTGCTCAGCTCTTGAGAGACATATACATAATACACAAAAGCTCCATAAACAGTTTACACGGGAGCAGGAAAGAGAAAGAAGTCAAAGACACGAAAGTCCAGAAAGAGACCCAGAACACAGACATCACCACCATCATCATCACGCAAGAGGACGAGAATACAATAGTCCAGAGCCCAGCCCACAACAACAAAGACATGGAGAAAAAGGAATGGCTTTTGCCATGTAAGGAGAGCATAAACATAAAAACAGATAGTTTTTGTTTTTCATGTAATCTTTTTTTCAGTGAGTTTCTTGGTGCAAATCATTTTATCGTGATTGCACCAAGAGTTGTTTTAAAATATTACAAAAAATAGTTCTAAAAAAGAATCCTATAATTTATCATAACTTATTGATAAAATTTCATAAAAAAACTGTATAAAAGACACAAAGGTCCGTCACACTATTCTCGAATAGCGCGAAATCTTTGGAGGTCATTCGGTTGGATATCTTCCTTATATAAAAGTTATCAAAACTAAAAGTGGGGAATGCACCAAAGAGGTTTTCTAAAAATATTGAAAGGAAATATGTATGAAAAAACATCATTCACATCCTTCTGCAAATCCAGAAGCCCTCTATGCAACAGTTAATAAACCAAACAGAGGAAACCAGCGCGGACCAACCCCAGAAGAGGAAGTTCTATACGCATCCGTTAGCAGTATTTCTCCTTCCAAAGGGAGACATCCTGATCGGGGAAGAGAAAGTCCTGAAACCGACTATGCAACGGTTGCTCCCCCAAAACGTGAAAAGGAAGTTCTATACGCATCAGTGAGCAGCGTTTCTCCTCTTTCAAGAGGGAGACATCCTGATCGGGGAAGAGAAAGTCCTGAAACCGACTATACAACGGTTGCTCCGCACCAAAGAGGAAGATCTTCATCTTCCCTCACAACGGAGCAAATAAGTGTCATGCTTTTAAAAAATCCACACGTCCAAGCACATGCAGAAGAGATCATGCATTGGGGTAAGATTGTTTATGGCAATGACAAGCTTTTCCAAGAACACTTGCAAGGAATACTTACAGATCCCAGTAAAGGAAAAGAGCTTTCAGATCGACTTGCTGAAAATCCTGAATCTATGCATAAGCTCGCTGGCCATTCCGCACTTGGCATAAAAAGTCAAGCACGCAAAGCAGCTGAAGACGGTTTTAAACCGCTCATTGATGCCATTGATGGTTATACAAAAGCTGTACAAGACGCAACAACAAGACTATCGCAAACCCCTATGGCAGAACAAAGACGTCGTCAAGAAAATTCTCAGCAAGTTGAGAGACACCATCATCATCGTCATCATCACGCAAGAGGACAAGAACAAAATAGTCCAGAGCACAGCCCTCAAAGACAAAGACACGGAGAAAAAGGAATGGCTTATGCCATGTAAAGGGGCGTAAACATAAAAACAGATAGTTTTTGTTTTTCATTTAATCTTTTTTTCAGTGAGTTTCTTGGCGCAAATCGTTTCATCGCGATTGCGCCAAGAATTGTTTTAGAATGTTACAAAAAATAGTCCTAAAAATGACGCCTGTAATTCACGATAAATATTGATAACTTATTGATAATATTTCACAAAAAAACTGTATAAAAGACACAAATGTCCATTAAGCTGATTGCAAATAGCGCAGATCTTTGGAAGCTCATTCAGCTCGATATTTCTTTTGTCTCAAAGCGATCCAAGCATAAAAGGCAAGAATGCACCAAAGAGGTTTTCTAAAACAATTTTTGAAAGGAAACATGCATGAAAAAAAACACCCTCATCCTTTTCCATCCTCTTCAATACAAGAACTTATAAAGCTCTATGAACAAGCGGCGGCAGAGGTCTCAGGCGCTGCAGCCCCCCTTCCTAAAGAAACGCCTTCAAAAAGCAAAAGACTGTCATCCATACCGGAAGAAGATGAGGAAAGACAATCTCTTTTAAGCGAAGAAACTGTATATGCATCAACAAATCGAACAGCTTCGTTAACAAGAGGCGGCTCTACCAAAAGACCGCAAGAAGCTGAAACGACACACTCAACAGTTACTTCACAAATTACCCAAAGGACAACAAGAGTTCTCTCAGAGGAAGAAATCATTCTATTGCTTCCACACCATTCATTGGTTCGAACCTATCAAGAGGAAATCCAACATTTATCCGAAAAAGCCTATGGTAACCCAAACATTTTGCAAGAAAAAATGCAGGAAATTCAAAAAAATCCTGCTGCAGGAGAGGAGCTCTCATGGCGCATGGCAGCTCATCCTGAAAGCATCACTAAACTTTCCGGCACCAACATGTTGGGCTTTAAAAATCGAACGCGTAGACAAGCGGAAGAAAGTTTTTCTGCTCTCAGTGTCACCGTTGATTGTTATACAGAAGCCGTAAAACAGGCAAGAGAGAGCCTCTTACAATCTCCAGAGCAAGAACTCAAAAACTATGAACGCTTAATGGGGAAGGAAGCTGTCACTAAACTTCTACAAAAATCAGATCAACGCGAAAAAGAAACGCTTTCAGAGACAGAAATTTCTACCAAAATTCACCAACATTCAAAAGTCAGAAGACACCATGCCCAAATCCAATATTGGTGCGGAGTTGTTTTTGGCAACACAAACATTTTGCAATCACAGGTGGAAATGCTTTTCCAAAACCCTGAAACAATAGAACAGCTGGCACAGCAACTTGCCGGAAATCCTCAATCTTTTCACAAGTACGCTGGTCGTAACTTTTGTGGCTTCAAAAATAAAGCACGCAGACATGCTGAAGCGGGTCTTTCTCACCTCATTGACGCCGCTGACAATTATGCAACAGCTGTAACACAAGTAAGAGAGAGCCTTTCAAAAACTCAGCAGACAAAACAAGAACACAATGAAGCATCTTCTGAGAGAGCGAAAATCTTGCATCAACAACAAAGCGTCTCACAGCCTGCTCAACGCGTTGAGCTTTCAACAGTAACGCATGAAGGAGCAACAACCTCTACTCAACAAAGAGAAACAGATATTCGTCCTCGCAAAACTGCCGCCCCAAAAGCGATGGCTTTTGCCAGCTAAACAGACATAAGTTTTCACGTTGAATCTAACGTCTTGGCGCAACACAGGAAAGAGGTGTTTTCGCCAAGAAAGAGAGAAAATTGAAACAAAATTTATTTTTCCGTCCCTTAACCCAAACACTGGAGAAAACAATCTTTAGAGAATGATTATGATCTGAGCCAAGAGAGTCAAATCATGCGAAGCCATTCAGTTTCATATCCTCTCTCATAAAAGCAAATGAAAAAGCATAAAACAGAATAAAAACCAACGTACATTTTTAAATAGTATTTAAAAACAATATTGGAAGAGTTTGAAAGGAACATGCATGAAAAAAAGAAATCCCTCCCCTTTTATCACCGAAATGATGGAAAAATTTCAACAACAGGCTGAACAATCCCCCACCAGAACCCCTCCTTCCCAAGTTTCTCAAAGTTTGCCAAAAGCAACTGTAGAAAAACGCCCAGAAAATTTATCCCCCCACCCAAAGGTTGCGCCACCGCCACCCCCCCGCATGAGAGCAAACACTCAAACCAGCACAATGCTTCCTAACGCCAAAAACCAAGAGACGCCTCCCCCACAAAAAAAAGCAGCTCCACCAAAACCTCCGCGTGTAAAAGAGAGACAACAACATAAACAAACAGTTCAAGAGTCCCCCTCCCTACAGACAAAAGTGGCTCCGCCCCCTCCTCCACGCATGAGAGAAAAAACACAAACCAGCACAACAATCTCCAACTCAAAAAACCAAGAAAGCTCCTCCACGCACACAAAAGCAGCTCCACAAAGACCCCCGCGTGCAAAAGAGAGGCAACAACATAAACCAACAGTTCAAGAGTCCCCCTCCCTACAGACAAAAGTGGCTCCGCCCCCGCCCCCACGTATGAGAGAAAAAACACAAACCGGCACAACAATCCAAAAGCATGAAACCCAAGAAAGCCCCTCCACGCGCATAAAAATGGCCCCACAAAGACCACCGCGTGCAAAAGATAGAGAACAAAATAAACCAACTGCTCAAGAATCCCCTTCTCTACAGACAAAAGTGGCTCCGCCCCTTCCCCCACGCATGAGAGAAAGAGCACAAAACGGCACAAAAATTCAAAATCCTGAAACACACGAACCAAGTGTTAGACCCAAAATATCATCACATATGAAAGTCAGGCAGCAAAGCAGTTCATCATCACAAGACAGTGGAACATATGCCGTCCCGCCTTCAAGAAAACCGCACCGTATACAAAACAGAAAACAAAGCGATACTGTCGTCCCAAAAACTTCCTCTCCACACACAGCAATTGAACAACCAAAACCGTCTCACGAACAAAAACCATCTATTAATACAATGGAAAGAGAGCTATTGCTCGTAGCATATCAAGAAGAAATACGATTTTTGAGTGAAAAGGTTTATGGCGAACGGCTTATTTTAAGTGAAAGAATAGAAGCAATCAAAGAAAACCCCGATATGGGAGAACAGCTCTTATGGGATGTTACAGAACGGCCTAAGTCTATTTCTAAGCTTGCTGGTAGAAAAGTTCTTGGCATAAAAAATCATGCGCGCAAACAAGCTGAAGAAACTCTTCCCACCCTATGTGCTGCTATTAACGGTTATGTGTATACTTCAAAATATACAAAAAGTGAAAATATTTCTCAAGGTCCTCACACGGAACAACAACATCAGCGACAAGCACAGGAGGAAGAGCTAACAAATCAACATTTACAAAATCCGCTCAATTCAGAAAAGAAAATAAAGCCTCTCTCAAATGAGGAAATTGCCCGCAGAGTTCAACAAGATCCATCGGTTCAATATGGTCAAAGAGAGATCCAATATTGGTGCCAAATTGTTTATAATGATCCATTTATTTTGCAATATAGAATAGAAGATATGCACAAAATTCCAGATATAGGAGAAGAAATTGTATTTCAAATTGAAAAGGATTGTACATCTTTTGCTCCTCTTGCTGGTAAGCAAGTCCTTGGCTTAAAAAACGGAGCACGAAAAGCTGCTGAAGAAAATCTTCCTACCCTTTGTACCGCCATTAAGGATTATGCTGATACGATAAAACAGTTAAGAGAAGCAATTGTGCAAAACCATCAGGCAGAACAACAAAAACGTCATCAACCGCTTAACGATCTCGATAAAAAATTGCAACAGCAGCAAAACTTATCGCAGTCCCCGAAGCTACCTGAACGCTCAACAGCAAAGCGGCATCAAGAAGTTACAGAAACTTCTAGACAAGAAGACCAGCCGCAGGTTCGACCGCGCAGAGCCGAAACATCAAAAGCAATGGCTTTGTCGTGATAAATCTCCTAATTGTTGGCTTTTTATCCAAAACTTTGGTGCAATTATCTTGCCAAGATTGCATCAAAGACGGTGTGTGAAATACAGAAAACTTTGAATAAGACACCCCATTATTTTACAGAATTCATTGATAAAATTTCACGATAATACTTCAAAATTATAAACTTTAACTTTGTTCCATGCGAATAAGGTCAATTTTTTCAATCATTCAAATAGGCATTCTTCTTTGAAGAAAACGCTATGAAAATAACATAAGGCAAAAAATGTAAACAAAGAAGATTTCAAAAAATAATGTTACCATTTGAAAGGAAATATGCATGAAAGAAAACACAGAACATTGTGCCTCCTCTACACAGGAAGAATTGCAAGAACAACACTCTGTAATTAATGCAGCCATTTCAAAGCAAATCAATGAAGAAGCGCAAAATTTTTTCTACCCCAATAGCAAAGTGCTTAAAAATAAATACCGCATCAAACATAAAGAAATATTAAAAGAATGCTGTTCTAATGATGTAAAAAAAGAAATGATAAAACTGCATCAAGAACCTCTACCAGAGCAGTTTAATGCCTCTTATCTAAAATACCTTCATCAACGCCTCTTTTCCCGTACATTTGAATGGACCGGACAAACACGCGAAAAGCCTTTTACATTTGAAGATGGCTCTGTTGCTTCTATGCCCATTTTGAAAAGAAAAGAATTTACAAAACCTTTTGCGATTGGCAGAAAAATACAGGAGGGACTAGAAAAGTTAGATAAAACGCTTGCTGAAAAGAATAATTTACAAGGCTTAACGCACGAAGAATTCGTTGAACAAGCAGCTGGTATAATGATAGATTTGCACCACTTGCATCCTTTCAGAGAGGGCAATAGGCGCACAAAGAGACTGTTTGTTGAAAAACTCTCTCAAGCAGCAGGACATGAGCTAGACTTTTCTCTTGTGAGCAAAAAACGTAAAGACTTTGTCCGCGCCGCTGCCATGGAACATGGTAACCCAGAGCCTATGAAGCATCTGCTTGAGGATATCTCAAATCCAGAAAAATTGCTCCTCTTACGAGAATTCACCAACTCTATGAGAGAGCTTGGATTGGATGAAAAAAATTATTATCTCGCTGTCGTTGCAAAAGAAGGAGAAACCTATCATGGTACCTATAGAGGCAGTGGACCCAATGGCTTCATGCTTGATGCCAACGGCATTTTCATCTTGGGAAATAAAAAAGATCTCACCCCAGAGCAAATACAGACATTAAAAATCGGTGATGCCCTCTCCTTTACAGCACAAAAAGTTCAAAACCCAGAAAAAAACCAGCAAAAAACATTGCTTCCAGAAGAAAAAGAAGAAAAAAGAGCCACTCTTAAAAACGATGAAATAACTGAAAAGAGCAAAGACAACGCATCCATTCAAACAAAGAAAAAAGAACAAGCCCATTTTTCACCGTGGATTGCCCCTCATGCTTTACATGACAGCGTTGAAGTTATGCCCCAAAGTTTGCAAGAACAAGAAAAAGAACAAATGGCACAACCAATTGCTCAATCGGCTTCCGCTATGAGGCAAATGCAAAAAGATTTTCAAAAAAACATTTTACAGAGCAGTAATACAGCGACAAATAATCCAATATCTGTCAAAATGACAAAGGAAACACGCTCTGATCATCAAGAAAGAACAAAACAGCCCCCAAAAAAAGCAATGGTATACTGGGATACTGGTACAAGAAAAACGGACACCGTCCCTCTCACCTTACAGGAGAAATTATCATCACCGCCTGAAACCGAAGAAAATAAGACAATGTACCGTAATTTCTTTTGCCCTAATAGTATCACCTTAAAAAATAAATATGGTATAAAAGACTATAAAAAATTAAAAGTGCAATGTGCCCATGATACAACAAAAGCAATCATTCATCTACGCCAAGAAGCGCCACCGCAAAAACTAACCTCCACATATCTCCAATATATTCATCACACCCTATTTAAAAATACTTTTGAATGGGCCGGACAAACACGCGAAAAACCATTTACATTTGAAGATGGTACCGTTGCTTATATGCCAATGATGAAAAAAGCTGGTATTTCTTTTGCCTCAGCAAAACAGATACAAGAGAGACTAGAAAATTTAGATAAAATACTTGCTGAAACGAATAGTTTAAAAGGCTTAACCCGCGAAACATTTGTTGAACATGTCACTGAAATGTTGATACAGCTCAACTATACACATCCTTTCAGAGAAGGCAATGGACGCACGCAACGAATGTTTTTTGAAAAACTTGGGCAAGTTGCTGGCCACACACTCGACTTTTCTCTTGTAACAGAAAAACGTATGAATCTTGCCAGCATTGCATCGCTAAAACATAACGATAAAGAAGAAATGAAACATCTGCTTGAAGATATCACAAATCCAGAAAAAATACTTATTTTAAAAGAATTCATGGACAGTATGAAACATATCGGGCTTGAGAGTATTCATCATCATCTTATTATAACAGCAAAAGAAGGTCATACCTATAAAGGCTTTTACAGAGGCAGTGGACCCAATGGCTTTATGCTTGATGCTAACGGAATTTTCATCTTGGGAAATAAAAAAGATCTCACCCCAGAGCAAATACAGACATTAAAAATCGGTGACGCCCTCTCCTTTACAGCACCAAAAATTCAAAACCAGCAAGAAGTGCTTATCCCCGCACAAACAATAGCCCCCCTTACCAACAATGAAATTGCCACAAGGATAAAAAACAACGCATCCATTCAAGCAAGAAGAAAAGAAATAGAAACTTTGTGCCAAATCATTTATGGCAATCGTCATATTTTGCGGGAAAAAATTGAGATGATCCATGAAAATCATACTGAAGGAGAACAACTCACCTATCAAATTACCACCTCTCCCCAATCGATTTCTAAGCTTTCTGGTAGCAATGTATTTGGCATAAAAAACAACGCGCGCGCCCATGCTGAAGAAAATATTTTGCCCCTCTGTAGAGCCATTGATCGTTATATCAATATTTCTAAACAAACAGAAAGAGACATTCTCCATACCCATCATGTAAAACAAAGGCGGTGTGAACAGTCGGTAGAAATGCCTAAGGCTTGGATGAAAAATCTCCTTTCCTTGTCAAAAGCACAACAGCAAGAAATGTTATCAAACTCTCCTGAATTAAGGGGGGAGATAAGGACTTATATCAAAAAAATTAATGAGCGCTTATCTTCAAACGAGCATGAAGTTATAAAAGAAAATAATCCTGAAAGACTTGCGAAGAGTCTTGGCACATCAACCATTAAAGCAAAAGAGATTATGGAAATAATCAAGCAGATAAAAGAGATAGAACCGCATATACAACCCATGTATTTTTATAACCATAAATTCGATGAGCGCTTCGCACCAAACCAGTATCAATCTATCCAGCATCAATCTATAAAGAAAAACAATGAAGAAAAATGTTCCAACACCCTTGATAAAGAAGCAATTAAAGTGCAAAAAATGACAGAAAACGTCAATCAGAGTCCCAAAAGACAAGAAAATATTCAACCTCACAAAACGGCGCACGCAAAAGCAACGGCAATGAATGTCTAAAAGGTTCATAAACTTTAACTTTTTCGCCCCCTCTGGTAAAAATGATAGCCTTTATCCCCTTGCCTTCATCGGCAAATCAATCGCACCTCAACGAGAATGGAAACCATGAGAGAGCAACTTTATCTTATTTTCTCAGATTTTATCCTCATCAACTGTGAAAAGAAACCTGAACAAGAAAAATGCTGTTGAAAGATCATGTCTTCCTATCCTCTTGTTTATGTAATCTCTAAAATGGGAAGGCAGCCACATTTGGGGAGAACATAAAGCCGTAAAAGTGAAAAGTAATCACCAGCTTTACCATCACCTTTTAGCTTAGCCTTACGACTTTTTAAAACATCTAAAGCGCTGTTTTTTTTAATAATGAATAAATAATGGAAATTACGTATTGCTCCACGCTTTTATTTTATTTGCATTCTTTTAATAGGCTCACACCCCTCACATAAAACAGAACGGTATTGGGTTGCACTATTCACGACATCACCCATAGAGAGAAATTATCATTATATATCCCTTCAAACTGTTATGATATCACTCGCATATTTCAGTTTGAAAAAGAAATTTTAATTATTTTATGGCAACAATAAAAATTTTAATACAACAGTAAACAAGGAGCATAAAAAAGTCTTCAAGCACCATTGTTGACAGAAAGATAAACACCGTCGTAAAACGCTTTCAAAAAGTATCCTTGATTAGGATAGAGATCAGATTTTTACGATTTAAAACGCTTTATTTCTCCTGTCATCGCTTCTCTTTTACAACAAAGCTGATATATCTTTATGACATTGATTAAAAAAATTGCAACAGTTGCTTCCGGAACCCTCATGAGCCGTATTTTTGGCTTCGTACGCGAAATGCTTATGGCAGCAGCCCTAGGGACAGGTCCTGTTTCTGATGCCTTTAACGCTGCTTTTCGTTTTCCCAACACATTTCGTCGTTTTTTTGCTGAAGGTGCCTTTAACGCTGCTTTCATTCCTCTTTTTGCAAAAAAAATCACTGAAGAAGGTCACGAAACGGCATGCAAATTTGCAGAAGAAGTCTTTGGCGTTCTCTTTTCGCTGCTCTTACTGTTAACGATTGCGATGGAACTGAGTATGCCTTTTTTGGTACGAACCATTATTGCCCCAGGTTTTACCGAAGATGCAACAAAATTTAACGCTACAATTCACTTTACTGCAATCATGTTTCCCTATTTAACCTGCATGTCGCTTGCTGCCATGATGGGGGGCATGCTTAATGCTCTGCGACGCTATTTTATTGCCGCCATTGCCCCACTCTTTTTAAACATTATTCTGATTGGTGTGCTTGCCTATGCTTGGATCTATAAACTTGACGCTTGGCATATCGGCTTAAATCTCTCTTGGGGTGTATTGGCAGCAGGGCTTCTTCAACTCACCTTAATTGCCCTTGCTTTGCGTCAAAGTGGAATGAAAATTTCCTTCCGCCAGCCCCATTTAAGTCCTAATGTTCGTAAGCTATTAACTTTAGCATTCCCCGCAGCCATCACAGGTGGCATCACGCAAATTAATTTGCTTATTAATACCAACATTGCTTCTAGTCAATCGGGTGCTGTCTCTTCTTTGATGTATGCTGATCGTCTTTATCAATTGCCTTTAGGCGTAATTGCCATTGCCGTTGCAACCGTTCTTTTACCAGAGTTAACACGCGCTTTGCGGAGCAAAAAGCATAAAGAAACCCACCATTTACAAAATCGCTCTATTGAATTAACATTGTTGTTAACACTTCCAGCATCCATTGCTTTTTTGCTGCTCTCCACTCCCATTGTCAGTTTGCTCTTTGAGCGAGGACAATTTACCAGTCAATCAACACACCATGTTGCACAATTACTAGAACTTTATGGATTAGGACTTCCAGCTTTTGTTCTTATTAAGGTCTTTATTCCTAATTTTTTTGCCCATGAAGATACCAAAACACCGATGATTTTTACAGGTATTTGCGTTTTCATCAATATCAGTCTCGCCTTAACATTATTTCCTATTCTATCTGCACGAGGCATTGTTATTGCTGAAATTACCTCTGGATGGGCCAACACCCTTTTGCTGTGGAGTGTCCTTATCAAACGCGGTTATTGGAAATACGACTTCCAACTGATAAAACGAATATTATGTCTCATGATGGCAACTCTTTTGAGTGCACTAGCCCTCTATTACGGATTGAATGTGTTTGGTTTTTTGTCTTTTCCTTTATCCTCACAAGCATCATTTTTCTTGCGCGCGATCACCTTAGCTGGGATCATGATTGGCATATTTTTGATCTATTTTAGTGCCTATTTTTTATTCAACACCCGTTCCTTTTTTCACACGCTTAAAAATTTGAAAAAACGCTCATAATATCTATACTTTGTCAAAAACAATAAAATGAATAACCTTAATTGAAGAAAGAGCACTCCTATGGATACCTTCACACCACTTGTCTTTTCCGGCGTACAACCGAGTGGTCATTTACATCTTGGCAATTATCTTGGAGCCATTCAGCGTTGGGTTGAACTGCAAAACTCTCATCACTGCCTCTGTTGTGTTGTGGATATGCATGCGCTCACAGTCAACCCAGATCCCTTTACTTTACGCGAATCCACCAGAACAGTGACAGCAGCTTTTTTAGCCGCCGGTATTGATCCTCAAAAACACATTATTTTTAACCAATCACGTGTTTTTCAACATGCTGAACTCGCCTGGATTTTTAATTGTGTTGCCCGTATCGGCTGGCTTCAACGCATGACACAATTTAAAGATAAAGCGGGAAAAGATCGCGAAAAAGCATCCATCGGGCTTTTTGCCTATCCCACTTTGATGGCTGCTGATATTTTAGTCTATCGTGCAACGCATGTTCCAGTAGGCGAAGATCAAAAACAGCATGTTGAACTCACACGCGATATTGCACAAAAATTTAACAACGACTATGCACAGCGTATTGCCGAATTAAATTTTGGCATCTCTATGCAAACAGATGAAGAAAAAAGACAAGGCTTTTTTCCTCTTCCAGAAGCACTGATTGGAACAACAGCCACACGCGTTATGTCTTTGCGCGATGGGACGAAAAAAATGTCAAAATCAGATCCTTCAGATTTTTCACGCATTAATTTGACCGATGACGCTGATCTTATCGCAAAAAAGATACGCAAAGCCAAAACGGATTCGGCTCCACTTCCCGATACCCTTGCCGCTTTAAAAGAACGACCAGAAGTAGATAACCTGCTTGGTATTTATGCCGCCTTTGCCAAAGTTAGCAAAGAAAAGATTCTTTTAGAATTTTCTGGTCAACAATTTTCGCATTTTAAAACAGCTCTAGCCGACCTTGTTGTCCATAAGCTTGCCCCTATAACAGAAGAATTACGTCGCCTTCATCAAGAAAATGATTATATCGACTCTGTTTTGCATGATGGCGCTAAACGTGCTAGTATGCTCGCAGAAGAAAATATGAAAAAAATTCGTGAAATTATTGGATTTTTGCACGATACATAAAAATAATAAAACTAAAAACTGTAGAGAGCAAAAAAATCGTTTGTACAAAATAGAGAAAGTGCATGATTTCCAAACCCCAAAATCCGAAAAAAGAACCAAAGAAAAAAAACTTAGTTATTATCGATGAAACACCAGAGTGTCGGCGTGCCGTTGCGTTTGCCGCACAGCATGCCCAAAATACCAGTAGAACATTGGTATTACTTTGTGTCGTTGATAGTGTAGAATTTCAACATTTTCTGGGTGTAAACAACGTTATGCGTACAGAATCAAAGCAAAGTGCTCATAAAATATTAGGAGACATTGCCAGTGAAGTCCGCACCACCCATGCGCTTGAAACAGAAATAGTAGTGCGTGAAGGAAAAAAAATTGATGAGATTTCTAAACTGATCGACGAAGATAAAAGGATTGCACTGATTGTTTTAGCAGCCAGTGGACATACAGAAGGACCAGGACCCCTTGTTCAATTAATCGGGAATAAAGGAACAGCTTTTTCAATCCCTGTCATTGTTATTCCTAGCAATCTTGCCGATGAAGATATTAGATCTATTGCCTAAAAAATATAATATTCTACAATGTAAGATCTTCCCAAGCCTTCGTTATAAAAGGAGAATCTATGTTTATACAAACTGAAACCACCCCAAATCCTGCAACTCTTAAATTCTTGCCAGGACGCGTGGTTCTTTCTGAGGGCGTATTAGAATTTCGTGACCCTGAAGAAGCAGCTAAAAACTCACCTTTGGCGGCTAAACTGTTTAATATTCCCAATATCAATGGTGTCTTTTTAGGCTATGATTTTATCACCGTAAGCAAAAAAGAAGGGGAATGGCAACATCTCAAGCCCGTCATTTTAGGCACAATCATGGAACATTTTCTATCCAATGAGCCAGTGATCACTACCAACGCTACAACACAAGCACAAACCCATGCCCTTAACGAAGAATTTTATGACGAAAAAGATGTTGATATTGTCTTAACCATTAAAGAGCTGCTTGAAACGCGTATCCGCCCAGCGGTTGCCAATGATGGTGGAGATATTACTTTTCGTGGATTTGAAAATGGTATTGTTTATCTCAATATGCGCGGCTCCTGCGCTGGATGTCCCTCTTCAACGGCAACCCTCAAACATGGTATTGAAAATCTTTTACGCCATTTTATCCCTGAAGTTTTAGGCGTTGAAGCCATGCCACAATAAATATTGACCTCAATAGGTAAAATAACCACACCGATTGCCCCTCTTCAACAGTGCTCAAACATGGAATGTAAAGATCTTACGTCATTTTATTCCTGAAATTCTCGAAGTAAGCCATGCAGCCATAAAAATAGAGTACTGTTAAAAAAATCTGTCCAATAACGATACCTTCACTCACCTTTCACCTCCACATATGCCTTAAAAAGCTTTCTGCCCTTTTAAGAGCATAAGTTGTTTCAATAAACCAATTTATACGTACACAGAAGTACAATGCATGGATGTGCACTTTAAATTTATTTTGTTTTATAATCTTGTCATGCAATTTTAACGAGGAAAACACGACCTCGTTACAAAAAAGAAAACATTGCAAGATAGAGTGCCCATTTGCTTCATCTTTCTCAGTGCTCCCAACGACAAATCACGCAAAATACTTCTTGTAGCAAGCCGGCACCATCATCATATCTGCCAGCCCCTAATGATGCGACAGCTCTTTCATTAAGACGATTCATAAGAGTCATTTTTACTCCTTTCTTTCCTCATTTTTACCCACACGCCAGCCCCGCTTGTGGTGTGCAAGCAAGTGATTTTAATTGATTCAACATGGAACAGATTTGAAATGAGAGAATCCCACGTTATTCGGGGTTCTAATTCAATATGAATAACGCTAATTTATTATTATAAATCAATATGTTGTTTCAGCCACTCGACAAAGATCACATTTTGCAACTTGAATGAGAATTCTGACATTTTTCTTATTTCAATTCTGTTTTTATTGCATCAATCAAAATCGTCCGCTTACACAGCACAAACTGGATAATAACAAAAACTATTTTTAATAGCTCTTATGTACACTTTTATAAGAGACTGTTGCAGCACTAAGAGCTGAAAAATGAATGACAGTACGACCTTATCAAGGTCATAGCGTCCTTTTTCCATTCTTAAAATCAAGAATTTCCTCTATCATTTTCAATCTCATTTCCATAAATATGACGCAAAAGGTGTAACTACCCATAAAAAATAAATACATTGAAGCCAGATCTATTATGGTTGTTTGAGAAATTATCTGATAAAAAAATGAGAATATTTTTTCAATTCAGCAGAAATAAGTTTGTCTACTTTACGGCGTTGTTTTTCTCATAAAGCGCACACTTTTATTGTTGCTTATGAGTCAACATCCAGTCCCCTCATAACCCCATATTAAAAGAAAAGAAAGAGTCGCTATTTCTCTGCGATACATGGCTTTGCAATAAAGGAAAACATATTGCTCCTATCTGATTGGTGTAATCTATGAAACAAGAAAAGAAGCCCATTGGAGAAAAATATGCCCAATTAGAGAAGAATGTAAAAATAGAAAACCAACGAAATGCAAAAACAATTGCAAGAAGATAAATGCCTAAACTTTTTTCACAAACTCCGACTTTAAACTCATCTGACCGATCCCAGGAATTTTGCAATCGATATTATGATCCCCATCCACCAAGCGAATATTCTTTACCTTCGTCCCCCCTTTTAAAACAGATGAAGCGCCTTTTACTTTCAGATCTTTTATCACCATAACGGTATCTCCGTTTGTTAAAATCTGACCATTGGCATCATAAACAGTATTGGCAAGAACCGTATCATCGTTTTTTTGTGGCCATTCATGCGCGCATTCAGGACACACAAAATTTTCACCATCTTCATAAGTATAAAGACAATCACAACGAGGACATTTGGGATATTGGGTCATAAATTTCCCTTTTTTAGAAAAAACATTCATTATGACTGGTCATAAAGCAAGAAGTGCTTATTGTCCATTATTTTAGAAAAATGTTTCCCTTTGTTTCAATCCTCATCTGCCAACTGTATTCATGAATGCTATCATCACATACTATACACAAGTTTATAAAAATGATTGATCATTATACAACTCAAATAAGCCCCCCGCATATCATAAAATTTACTCACTGCATTCTCTCTAATAAATTAATCAAAATCATTTTCTTATACATCACCAATGCAATTAACGAATGGATAACAAAACAATTAGAAAAGGAACATCTCTGAATAAAACGTTCTCAGAGAGCTAAAAACTATTGCAGCATTGAGAAACAAGAAAATGATGTCCCCAACTTAACCTTTTATTTAAGTAAAGATAACAGTCATAATGTTAGAGAATAGACTGATTTATGATCATAGTTAATGGTTTTGTATATTGAATGAGAGCCGATAAATAAGCTGAGCTTCTCTCAACCCCTTTTACATTGAAACAACCAAAGCCTTTTGCATGTTACAAGTAGGAAAATCCGTGTAAAACGATTATCCAAAATACTAAATACTCTCAAATATAAGAGCCAACATTGAAAGCGGGCAAAGTGAATAATGGTGCCGTCTTACTCTCTCATAAGCGTAAAAATGGTGCTGCTCAATGGATGGATGGCCGGTTATCCCTTTCAAAGCAACACGCATAAGATGCGTTTTTAGTGTCTTGAGAGAGAAGATTCTTTAAAACAAACATATGAAATGTGCAACAATGATCGTATTTTGTTTTGTATGAGAAACATTCCCCTATTAAACAAAAATTGCTATCAAGCCATTGAGCAAACCCATTGGACATAAATGATCCGATTATGCTCGATTATAATTTCCTACAGCATTTAGTTTTAAGAATCCCGCAGTTTTAGGAATCCGATTGATATGGAAAGGTGGAAAAAACAAGTCTCGCCTAAAAATAGAGTTAAGCTCTCCCTTATGCACATAAAATCACACCCCTAAAATCACATCCATGTGATCAATCATCATACCTTTACAAAAAAACATTCCAATGATCTTAGGTGATAATATCAGGACGATCTCGCCCCAATGCTTGTTGTATGTTTAACAGTTTTAGTGCTACCTGTTGCAAAGGTTGGAGAACTTCTTGCGGATTAAAATTGTGTTTGCGCGGATCTCTTTCATACTGTTCAAAATAAAGTCGTAAAGTAGCACCTAGCGTCCCTGTTCCCGACAAACGAACCACCAACCTTGCTCCATTCTCGAAAAAAATACGTATACCTTGCCGCGTGCTAACGCTCTGATCAACGGGATCATGATATGTAAAATCATCTGCTTTTTTGACGAAAAATCCAGAAATTTCAGTTCCTGCATGTGGTAAGTGCGCACGCAAATGCTCTAGTAATGCCAAAGCTTTATCTGCTTCGACTTCTTCATAATCATGCCGTAACGTGTAAAAACGCCCATAGGTGGACCAATGCTGTTGAACAATCTGTGCGACAGTTTTTTCTGTTACCGCTACAAGATTTAACCAAAATAGGACAGCCCATAAACCATCTTTTTCGCGGATGTGATGAGAGCCCGTTCCAAAGCTTTCTTCACCACAAAAGGTTACTTTTCCCGCATCCAAAAGGGTTCCAAAAAACTTCCATCCCGTTGGCGTTTCAAAAAAATTTAATCCGTGTTTTTCCGCAACTAGATCAGCAGCACGCCCCGTCGGCATAGAGCGCGCTATCCCCACAACACCTTTTCGATATCCTTTAATAAGGTGTGCATGTTCAGCCATAATAGCCAAAGAATCCGAAGGCGAGACAAATTGTTGACGACCAATAATGAGGTTACGGTCTCCATCACCATCAGAGGCGGCGCCAAGATCTGGTCCTTGCTCTGACATCAATAAATCATAAAGATCCTTAGCATAAACCAAATTGGGATCTGGATGACCGCCTCCAAAATCTGGCAAAGGAATACCATTAACCACCGTCCCTTCAGAAAATCCTAAGCATTTTTCAAAAATTTCATGGGCATAAGGCCCTGTTACCGCATGCATGGCATCAAACCGTAAAGTAAGACCTCGAGCAACAGCCTTGGCAATACAGTCAAAATCAAAAAGCTCCTGCATCAAAGCAACATAATCAGCGACAGGATCAATAATATCAATCCGCATGGCTCCCATAAAGATCGTACCTTGCCTATCTAAATCAATATCTGGTGCTTCAAGAATTTTATAAAAAGAAAGACGTTGCGATGTTGCAAAAATAGCATCACATAAAGAATTAGGAGCGGGTCCCCCATTGGAAATATTATATTTAATACCACAATCTCCTTCTGGACCACCAGGATTATGGCTTGCAGAAAGAATGAGTCCACCATGGGCATGAGTTTTACGAATAAGATGCGAAACAGCAGGTGTAGAAAGAATACCGCCCCTTCCCATTTTAACACAAGAGACACCATGCGCCGCTGCCATCTTCAACACAATCTGAAGGATAGTACGATTAAAAGTGCGCCCATCCCCCCCAAGAATCAACATTTTTCCTTCAAGAGGCCCAATGTTATCAAAAAGAGACTGTATAAAGTTTTCTACATAATGGGGTTGTTGAAAAACAGACACTTTTTTGCGCAAACCAGACGTTCCCGGTTTTTGCCCCTCAAAAGCCGTGGTTAAAACTGTCTTTATGGTCATATCAATACCTTTATATGATTTCCTATAATTTTAAGGTGAAGAGTATCCAAAGTCGACCATTAATTCTACTTGACGGAAGTGTGAAATATTTGCACACTCGTTAGAAGTAAGAATTTTTAAAGAAGCCCTTTTATTTAAAACGCTTTTTACCATATGTTTTTAAATACAAAGGCTGTTTTAAAACAAAATTTTCGTAAAAGAATACAGGAGCATCATGATGATGAAAAAAACAGTTCCCAATGTAACATTCCACACACGCGTACGCGATGAATCAGTGGCTGGAGACAATCCTTATCGGTGGCAAGAAGTTAACAGCGATGCTTACTTTAAAGGAAAGCGTGTTATTCTTTTTTCTCTTCCTGGAGCTTTTACCCCTACTTGCTCAACCTTTCAGCTGCCTGATTTTGAAAAGCTCTATGATGAATTTAAACAAGCGGGTATTGATGAAATTTATTGTCTTTCCGTCAATGATGCTTTTGTCATGAATGCTTGGGGAAAAGCACAAAATATCAAAAACGTGAAGTTAATTCCCGATGGCTCTGGTGAATTCACACGCAAAATGGGTATGCTGGTTGCAAAAGACAATGTTGGGTTCGGCATGCGATCATGGCGCTATGCAGCTGTTATTAATGATGGTGTGGTTGAACAATGGTTCGAAGAAGCAGGTTTTTCAGATAATTGTGCAACAGATCCTTATGAAGTTTCTTCACCACAACATGTTTTAAAAGCATTGAAAAGCTAATTCCCCCAATCGTCTATTTAAACAAAATTTTACGACACAAATTTTCTGAGGAGGAAGATTTGTGTCGTTGACTTTTTACAACATCTATTCGTGAAAACAGACCCGATAAGTTGATTGTACGCCTTCTGTGAAAAAAGATTACAGCAATAATTTTTTCAATAAATATTTTATGTTTTAACTGCTTTGAAAAAGCTTGGAAAATTGCCGATGAAAAATCCCGTTGTAGCGCTAAAAAATCAAAGAGTTAAAAGCTGTTGCACGCTATCAAAAAATGGGGATGCAATTGCCAAATGCGCAAATTCATGCAAAACTCTCTCAGAAACATCAAGGACTAACGTATTGATGAAATATGCAAGATCAATGCTAAATTTCTCATACTGAGAAAAACTTTGTATTAAACAATACTTTGATTTATAAAGATAATTTATAATTTTGCATATTGAATGAGAGGAGCCGAATATCATAAGATTGTTTTATTTTATCCCTTCTTATATTGAATCCCTTAAAACTATTTTCTTGCTCATTAGCAAGCGGGATTGGCATATGAATAAACGATTAAAAAGAGTAAAAATACCTCTCGTAAACGCGCCAAAATACAAGAGCTATGAACATCATTACTGCAAAGTTCACAAAAGTACCAAGAAAGAAAATACAGATCAAACATTTGTTTGAAGAGGTGCACAGTTCAAATTAACTTATGTCTCATAAAAAGAAGAAAATATGGCATAAAAACCGCTCTGCATAAAGAACCATTCATGGAGAATATTAAATCAAAACAGATCCCGCAAACATTCCAATTCACATACCCTAAACAGACTCATTGCTGTTCTCATAGCCATTTATTCTAAGCCTTTATTTTTCTCTAAGAGAAAAACGATTAAAGGAGTTGTTTATTCGGGTATTCTACCGTAAAGTGTGCTTCTATCTCTTCCTCTTCATCGAACTCAAAATCTTCATCACATTCAGGAAGACCAAAAATATCTGGATTGATGAAATAACAATCTTTTTTTGTCCCCTTCGCTACAATTTTATTCTTTTCTAATTCTTTGATACCTTCTTTAAAACTTTCAAAATTAAGATATTCTGGTTCTTGAATTGAAAGATCGCAAGTCAAAAATTCTTCAAGAATATCATGATCCAATGTTATCTGATCAAACCATAAATCCACATCATCCCCCTCATCTAACATTTTCCCTACCTGCCACAACATCACAAAAAATGCTTTCATACCACTAAATGATAACCCAAAAATCATACGCCGACACGACGAGGCGCCTGAAAAGGTAATTTGCGGAAGATCTTCAAATCCGAAATTTGAAGGAGGAAGTTTAAATGATTTTCCAATATTCTCAGGTCTTTCAAGAATAAAGGGATTTCGTTCATAGAGCAGAGTAAAATCATATTGGACCATTTTCATTTCTCCGTTAAAGAATTGACTTTATGAAAAATGCATATTATCAGTAAGTTACCATTATGGCAGCTTACAATTCATCCAAACATGCTCCTGTAAAAAATTGTTCGATTTAAGTCATTCCATTGTTTTTTGAAGCTTAAAAAGTCTTTTAGGATAAAACGCTCTAGTTCTTCCTCCTTTTGCAATAAGGCTAAATTTTGTAATGTCTAAGAAGAGAACATCAAAGGATTTGATACTCATAGATGAGAATTCAAAGATGAAGCCAATATGAACTTGTCAATATTTTTATAAACTTTTGGGAAAGCGTTGCGTGAAACCTTTTAATTTTCTCAGAGTTTTTGTTCGTTACAATTTTTTTGCTCATTTTAACGCATTATCATCGCATCCTCAGAAGGGCACGTTTTATAGCAAATAGTGCTTATTTATCTCTTAAAAATCTCTCTTTTATGCCGCACGCACTTCAAAACCCCGCTTTTGAACGCGTGCACCAACACGTATAAACGAGCAAAGCACAAATTTTAAAAATTGAATTTCAAATTTCCAAAATATTTCAAACAATCACTTCGATAAAGACTTTTACCATTATCATTTTTGGGCGGCTAAAATATCCTGTACTGTTTTGACCAATTGATCTTCATCAACCGTCACTTGTGCTGGTCGACTTTCACGCCATGTTTGATTATCCTTAATTTCATGAGACAAACGCGCCCCTTCAATCAAATCTTTAATCTGTATTTTTCCGCTCTCACGTTCTTGTGAGCCTTGGATAACCACACAAGGCGCTTGGCGTCGATCTGCATATTTCATCTGCGCTTTTATCCCCGATGCCCCCAAATAGAGCTCAGCACGAATTCCCGCACCACGCAACTGCATCACCATTTTTTGATAACCAGCAACCGCCTCTGGCTCTTTATCCATCATCAGCACCACAACCGGCCCTGTTGTCTCCTTCATAGGCAACTTTTCAAGATTTTGCAAAGCAGCGATCAAGCGTGAGACCCCGATTGAAAAACCTGTTGCCGGAATATTTTCACCACGAAAGCGTGCCACCAATCCATCATAGCGCCCACCACCACCAACGGAGCCAAAAACAACTTTCTGCCCATCATCATTGAAAACATCAAACAGCAACGTAGCCTCAAAGACAGGACCTGTATAATAATCCAGTCCACGCACCACCGATGGATCAATCTTGATACGATTCTGAAAGCCATTTGCGGCAAAAATTGCTTGCATTTCCTCAAGCTCACGAATTCCCTCACGCCCTTGAACATGATCACCAACCACTTCTTTAAGAGCCTCAAGCGTTTCTTCTGCTGTTTCAGCTCCAACAGCAGTTAAGGTAAGAATACACTCAATCTCTTTTTCCTTAAGCTCCGCCCCTTTTGTAAAGTCACCACTTTCATCCAAACGCCCTTTTCCCAAAAGCAAACGCACCCCTTCAGAACCAAATTTATCCAGTTTATCAATTGCTCTTAAGACAGTTAAGCGCTTTTCAGCCTGCTCATTTCCCCCCAAACCAATTTTCTCTAAAACACAATCGAGAATTTTTCGGTTATTCAGACGAATGGCATATTCATGATGCTGAAACCCTAATTTTTCCAAACTATCGGCTGCCATCATGCAAATTTCGGCATCAGCCGCTACCGTTGGTGTTCCAACAATATCCGCATCAAACTGTATAAATTGCCGAAACCGCCCTGGACCTGGTTTTTCATTGCGAAAAACAAAGCCAAGACGATAACTGCGATAAGGCTTTGGCAAAACTTCAAAATTCTCGGCAAAATAACGAGCAAGAGGCGCGGTAAGATCATAGCGCAAAGACATCCATTGCTCATCACCATCTTGTAGCGAAAAAACGCCCGCATTTGGACGATCTGAATCCGGTAAAAACTTACCCAGCACATCTGTATATTCAAAAATTGGTGTTTCCAGTGCTTCAAAACCATAAAGTTCATAAACTTCACGAATTTGCGCAATCATTGTTTCAGTTGCATACAACTGTGCACTTGTACGATCAACAAACCCACGGGGTAAACGGGCTTTGGTTTTTTCTTGTTTTGATAACATATTTTTCTCTAACAACAATATATATTCACCGATAACGTGTGTCTATCTTATAGAAACAAACGCTGCAATAACTTTATCAACTGAAAACTGGTAACAATATGCATAAGCTTTTGCTTTTAAAAGATGCAAACCTTTACCCTTAAGGCAATCTACTGAAAATATTTGTACTTTCAATAGGAACATAGCCTCCCGCTCAACATGAAATGCCCGCTTAACATTCAATGAAAAGACATCTGTGCTTGTTGAAAGAAACCTCAAAGCGACAGTTGATTCTTGATAAATCGGAAGCATCCCCCTCAAAACCCCTCCCTTTCAGAATTCTTCAGATTTATTACAGATGCAAAAATCCTCAAGACATCAGTGTGCTTTGCGCTTGTTCTGCAAAATGATTGATAACATTTTTTAAATCAACAATATTTCGTCCAGCATCTGTAATAGAGCGTGATACAGAGGGAATAACATTCTGCCAAAGTCTTTGTGGAAATTGATTTGCTAGTTGTGTCATTGTTCCACCTTGAGCGCCAATACCCGGAACGAGAAACAGACTATTTTTTAACTGCTCGATTGTGTCTTTTGATTCAGATCCTAATGTCGCTCCTATAACCGCACCTATGGGGCCAATATTATGATGAATAACCGAAGACTGACTATTATAATCACAAATACACTGTGCAAGATGAAGAGAGAGTGTCTG
This sequence comes from Bartonella sp. AP258QHHD, assembly GCF_042196145.1. Lineage (NCBI taxonomy): Bacteria > Pseudomonadati > Pseudomonadota > Alphaproteobacteria > Hyphomicrobiales > Bartonellaceae > Bartonella > Bartonella sp. AP258QHHD. The sequence continues at coordinate 1,002 of NZ_JBHIPR010000058.1, read as the reverse complement.
ATCACCAATAAGCGCATTTCGTATTTGTTTCCCCTCTGGATTAGAAGACTGAACAACCACAAAAACCCCTGCTCCTGTTTCTTCTGCAACCTTTATCAGAGGAATAAGAGCATCAAAACCCAAAAAAGGATTAACTGTCATGGCATCCACCTTGAACGCACTACTTGGACCAAGCCAAGCCTTACCATAGGCTTCAGCAGTAGAGCCAATATCCCCCCTTTTTGCATCCGCCAGAACCAATATGCCTTGTTCGTGTGCATTTTCAATCAGTTCTTTGAGAGCTTGAAGACCTTCCACACCATATAATTCAAAAAATGCGACTTGCGGCTTTATAATACCTACTTTACCAACAACTGCTGTTAAGAGAATATCACAAAAATCTTTTAGACCTTTATAATCAAAGCTTAGTTTCCACGATTGCAAAACTTTATGGCTCGGATCAAATCCAATACAAAGAGGTCCATAGATTTCACGATTTTTAAAAAAAGTTGAACGAAACATTTTATATCCTAACAAGGTCTCTCTTTAAACTTTTTGATACAATCAAAAAGAAAAGCATTTGTCAAAAGAATACAATAGCGCAAACACAAAGAAAGAGCTCTCTATACAAAATGTGCTTTTATTTATGAAACATAAATATATTCCCATTCGTAACGCTTATCATATGTTTATCAACCAAAACATTGTCATGAGATAAAAATTCAAATTCTATGAAAGAATATAAACAAAACAGCATCTATATTATAATGACCTCATAAAGCCCTATAGACATGCCTTGTCGTTTTCACCCCCCTTTTTTATGATCAACAAAAACTCTCTATGAACGCGCTTTAAACAAAGTTTCAAAAGAAAATGCCCCACCATGATGATCTCGATCTTAGCTTTAGATCTTTCCTATTCCTTTTTAGCGGCTCTATATCCCTTTTGGAACATAATTTGCAAAAAGGCATTGTATCTCCAGCATATTCAAGGAGATAAAACATGGAAACTCGCATTCCTGAA
>NZ_JBHIPR010000057.1:963-1401 GCF_042196145.1 Bartonella sp. AP258QHHD | reverse complement strand
AAGAGAGTTATGTATATTCATTTTCTTATATTACTTATAGGCTTTGAAGGTTTCTCAAACCCTCAAAATACCTTCAAAAATCCTTTTTATATATATTACAGATTGTATTTACGTGTTGTGTGTAATATGGGTTGTTTATTTAAAACATTAACATATTGAAATATAATAACTTTTATTTTTTGATTGAAAAATAATATATAAAGGGGCGTAAAAGGAACCCTCAAAATACTCAAAATCTTCAAAACTCATAACCATAATGGTCTTGATAGTACTTCTTATGCGTTACAAACTATCTTTTGAAAAGGCTTTAAAGGAGCATATGCTTTTCATAAAGCACGTTTTAATCACTCACTAAAATAATCTATTTTGTCAGTTCAATTTACTGACACATAACTGACAGGTTTTAATCAATTCACATCATTGGTTATCTTTCAAGAT
>NZ_JBHIPR010000057.1:0-640 GCF_042196145.1 Bartonella sp. AP258QHHD | reverse complement strand
AAAAAAACTGATAGGTTATAAAGTTAAAAATACGCACTATGAGAGCGTTTCTAAATATTATCAATGTATAGATTCAGAAAATAACGCAATCGTTTCATAAAGCCCATAATATAGCTTTAAAAGCATATAAATATAAAAGAAGCAATTAATAGGCATAAGATATTATCAATACATAACGTATTAAAAAAATACGAAAAAATATCAAAAAAGATAAAATATTATTTGACAATAAATACGTATTTTGTTATATAAATAATCAAGTGATTGAAAAACACTTAATCGTTAGCGGATTGGTTACGAAACAACCCTTCCCATTCTTTAAAATACTGACTTTCTTTTATGCTACCATTAGCATATAACGATTATGTCGGGTGTGGTTATGCTATACAATACTCTTTATGAGGAAAGCATAACAGCGGACTAACGACCGTGTTTTTCAGCACCCGGCGCCCTTATGGGCTGTTAATGAAAAATTTTAATTTCGTTAGGAAAAAACTATGAAAACTATAGTAAAAAACACCCCCGTTATCTCTAATATTTCAAATGAAACCGCGCTTGCTAATCAACAAGAGCCTGCAAAAAAATACGAATTTATTGATGATTGTGAATATATCGATGGTCATTTCTTAACTCGAATTAG
>NZ_JBHIPR010000056.1:0-1400 GCF_042196145.1 Bartonella sp. AP258QHHD | reverse complement strand
CTTTTGGAACATAATTTGCAAAAAGGCATTGTATCTCCAGCATATTCAAGGAGATAAAACATGGAAACTCGCATTCCTGAAAACACACCATTTGAGACGAATTTTCTAGGAGAAACGTCTCTAGAAGAAAAGTATTCACTCTTTCACACACCCATTTCATGGTCCGCAATCTTTGCGGGACTGGTGACGGCTCTTGCCACCTCAATCTGCCTCTCTTTTCTGGTCGCCGCTTTAGGCTTAAGCCAAATGGATTTCACTTCTTCAACCCCATTTGAAGGCTCTTTCCTCTCCTTTGGCGTGGGTTCTGTTATCGTTACACTGATTAGCCTAGCCTTGGGAGGCTTTGTAGCTGGACGTTTTGCTGAAACCTCAGGGACTCTTCATGGCTTTCTCACTTGGGCTCTCATAACATTGCTGATGACCCTCCAAGCCATCCACGTGGTTTCTAGTACAGCAAAGATAGGAGCTAAAACGGCTCTAGAAAACAGCTCCATGGTCCAACAAACCGTAGACAGCCTAAAAAACAATATTTCCCCTATACTTGCAAACTTAAACAGCGAAAGTCTTGAACAGTTTTTTGCAAAAAATAGTGACAATGATATCAATTTTGACCAACTTAGGAGTGAATTGCGCACCCTTCTCAATAAAAGCGACATTCCTGCTCTCAACCCTGATCGCTTAAAACAAACCTATCAAGCTGCACTCAATGATATTGGTTCTGCAATAACAGCTTTCAAAAATGACCCTTCTTACTATCGCACCACTTTAAAAAATCTTGGTGAGCGCCTGTCCGATCGTGTAGAAGATCTCACGACAAAATTTGATCGAAGTGATATCATCAAGGCCCTTGTGACCGATGGCATGTCCCGTTCGGATGCACAAACAGCAGCCAACCATGCTGTTCAACTCTATCAAAGCGCAGAGGAAAAAACCGAAAAAGCCATCAAAGTCCTTGAAGAACGGGCAGAAACACTTTCAGACAATCTTGAGGATACGATCAAGGGAGCAAAAAACACTGCAACTAAAGCCACAAAAACAGCCTCCAATATGGGGTGGTGGGGCTTTTTAGGAAGTCTGGTAGGCGCCATTATTTCCAGTATTTTTGGCTATTATGGTTATAGAAGCCGTAAGGACACTTTCATGCTTTAAAACGTCTACCTGTCTACCTTTAAAGCAAATACATAAAAAGCTGCACGCATAGTGCAGCTTTTTTGCAAAATTTTCTTGATTTTTGTATGCTTTTCAACACAACAAGAATTTTCAAAATCCACGTGAAGCTTTTATAATCGTGAGAAACAAGCTGCAAAATAAAAGATTTTTTTCAATAATTCTATTTTTTTATGTTTTTCCTTTAAAAAACTTCTTAAATGAAGTGTTGACTCCATCGATTATATATATAT
>NZ_JBHIPR010000055.1:0-1289 GCF_042196145.1 Bartonella sp. AP258QHHD | reverse complement strand
ATTGGCATCCCTAGAAGCCCCGATGGTGATTTATGTGCGCCAACAGGTCAAGGGCATGGATGTTTATGCACCGGTGCTTTATATCCCTGAAAAAGACAGAGCCTCCTTTGTTTCTGCTGGGGCTTTGATCATGGGCGATGATATCAATATCACCAGCCAAAATACAAGCAATTCTACAATAACCAATTCAGGGCGGATTGCGGCAAACCACCAATTGCATGTGCATGGCGGGGATATCTTTAGTCAAGGAGGGCATTTTGCGGCGGGTGGGGATGCTGTTATCCTTGCAGAGAAGAATATTCGTTTGGATGCAGGGCGCACAACGGTTGACGGCGTGGAGACCGTTTTAAACACCGAGGCGCTTTCTGCTGGTGGTAATGCAACGGTGACTGCCAAACAAGATATCACCGCCTCCGGGGTGGGGATCACTACCGGAGGTGATCTTGCCATGGCTACAGAACAAGGCAACTAGACGATCGGTTCAGCAGAAACCCATTACCATGATGAACAGGGTGATGCCACCATGCATCATAAATCAGAAGTCAACTCTGGAGGCTCGACGACACTTGCCTCTGGAAAAGATTTGAATATTCTAGGCTCTGATGTTCAAGCAACGGATAAACTCCTCTTGCAAGCTGAGAGGAATGTTTCGATTGATGCCACACGCAACAGTGCCAATAGCCATCGCGGGGATCAAACATCTCATGTCGCGGTGCACAATGGCTCTCATTTAAGTTCTGGAAAAGATACCACTGTTATCTCGGGTGGCGATATCCATATTGCTGCTTCCGATATAGATGCCAAGGGTAATGTTGCTCTTGGCGCCCAAGGGGAGATAGCGATAGGGGTGAGAAACGAGGAGATGGAGTATCATCTTCAGGGCAAAAACACGAACGTGGATATGCAAGCCTCTCATGCCGTTGGCTCTACGATAAAATCGGGAGGTGACACCACTGTCATTGCAGGGCAGGATGGCAAACCGCATGATCTTAGCATCACAGGTAGTTCCATTGCGGCTGATGGCAAGGTGGGGCTGAAAGCCAGCAACGATATTCTCATCAATAATGCAGAGGATAGCTTACATTATGAAATGTCGTACCACAAAGAGGGTGGAGCATTCAGTAGCAGCAAATCTGAGCATAACAAGGTTGATGCTACCCAAGTTTCCGGTTCACTCATATCTGGGGGTGAAGGCGTTGCCATTGACTCAGGAAACAACACGGAAGTTGTAGCTTCGACGCTCATAGCCGGTAAGGCAGAGGAAACGTCAGGAGAGAAAGCACCAGGAG
>NZ_JBHIPR010000054.1:0-113147 GCF_042196145.1 Bartonella sp. AP258QHHD | reverse complement strand
AAGATGAGAGAATCTTACGTTATTCAGGGTTCTCATTCAATATGAATAACGCTAGATTATGATTATAAATCAATATCTTGTTATATAAAAAAACCTAATCCGTAGGAGATTGTTGGAAATGTTGGAACTATCCTTGGTACTTTTGCTGGGCTTAGCAACATCAGAGCGAAAGAAAATATCGTACGAGTAGGGCAGCGAGATGGATACAAACTCTATGAGTATAACTACAGGGGCTATCCAGAGCGTTATCGCGGGGTGATGGCACAAGATGTTTTGAAGTCAAAACCTGAAGCTGTTTTCTTGCATAAGGCAATAGGTTTTTTGCATGTAGATTATAGCAAGCGTGGCTGTGAGATGGAAAGGGTGCAGTGATGGAACAAGAAAACACAAATTCTCTTTTAAAGTTGTTTGATCCAAAATTTTTGCGTCCTTTAATGTATCAGGTTATACCGCAGTTACCTAGATATTTATTGCAACAACGCTCGATGCCTCCAAGCACGCCGTTGGAAGGACGATACAAGCCAAGTTTTTTAGAACGGGCTGCTTGTCGCACAGACCCTTTTGATGCGAGCAATGGGGATAATACTCCGCAAAAATTGAGTCCTACAGAGCTTATTCGTGGTTCTCAAGCAGGGACAGAACAAGCTGGGAAAAAAACGCCAGCAGAATTGATTATGTCTACAGATGATTTAAAGCGCCAAATGCCTCCATTGCCGGATGTTTCAAAGGATACTGTTAAGGTACAAGAGGCGCCAGAGCAACAAAAGTATGACTTCTCAGAGCAGGGAGGTGTTGCATCAATGATTCCTCAATCTCCACTTGTTGGGAACATTGATCAGTCTAGTGGGGATGAAGCTGGGCGACAGCAAAAAAATGTGATGGATTATATTGCTCAACTTAATGAGAAATCTATAGCGGAAAACTCTTTGAAAAATGATTCTGGAAATGATGAGGAAAAGCTTTTTGATGCACCTATAGGAGAAGAAAAACATTTGAATGCACACTTACCAGAAGAGGAGCATTTAAAAGCAAATGATATGCCAGAACAGGCAACCGATTATGTAAACGCCGTTGGGAACTTTATTCATAAAGATGCAAATCCAAGCAGCTTATGGGAGCGTTTTAGAAAATCAGAATTTTCCGAGCATCTCATGGATTTTTTTGCGGGGTTAGCATCAGGAAAAACACCACAAGAAAGTTTTTCAAATGCATCTATCCTTATGCGGCAGGGCAACAAGGAACGCGCACAACATAAACAAACTTTGCAATTTTTACGCTCTAAAGGGTATAGCGATGAAGATGCGCAAGCACTCACGCAATATCCAGATCTTGCCATGAAAATCATAGGCAACACGTTAAGCCCTCAAGAAGGCTATAGAACACTACTTAAAAGGCTTAATCGGGGGATTATGAATCTGTACCAACCGAATTGCAGAAATGGACCAAAGCAGGCGGGAAGCGTTTACAAGGTCTTGTACACCGGCGTGTAGCAGAGGCAGGACTATGGGCGAAAGGGGCTTATGTTTCTTCCAATTATCAAACAGTAGAAACGCAAGCACCAACGGGGGTTTTCAAAGCAGAAGCATTGGCACCGATTATTGGTTCTTTCTCAGGTCTTGGTGGATTTTTAGTGGGCAATGGACCCATTCAATGGGCTTTAGCCGCCATTATGGTTTTAGCCGCATGTACTGGTATTTTCTTTGTTGCTAAACGCTTTCAGGAGCACCGCCTATGATCTTATGGATGAAAAGAAACTTGATGGTAACAGGTGCGGCTTTAGCCGCTTTTTTTATTGCCTTAGCAAGAGCTTTTACTCTTGGGAAAAAAGCAGAGCAACAAAAGCAAACAGAAAAAGCTTTAAAAGCAGCCACAACACGGCTGGAGGTGGAAAGTGAAGTTAATCAAAAAAGTGATGCTGATGTGCATGCTGCTCTCTCTGACTGGTTGCACGACAAATAAATATGCTTCTTCTTGTGTTGGTTGGTTACCTATTTATTTAAGCCGGCAAGATCTGAACGCCATCAGTTCCAATTTAGCAAGAGAGATCTTAAAGCACAATAATCTAGGTGAATGCTTGTGTGGGTGGAAACATGGCTAGAAAAAAAACACAAGACGATATAGAGCTTATAGAATCAGAAAAAGAAATGATCATCACCTATCAAAGCGTGAAAATGATATCTCGCTTGATGAAGTGGATAGTATTTTTTCTTTTTTTGCTTATTCTTGATTTTGCACGCCTCATGGATGCGATAGACAACATCTTCGCTCATTTGAAGCAGTGGTTCTCAAAGAATTAGAAAAACTGTCATACAAGCAAAAACTTCGAAAAATTCTTTTTACTATGAATTGGAGATCCAATCATAAGCGTAGTTCAGAATGCAAACCAAGTCGTAAGAGCTCTAGTGTTTTGGTATTCGGCTTTCGATAGATCACAACTAAATCTGGCTTGATATGACAATCACGACAATTGCGCCATTGACCTGTTAGCGCATGATCTCTCCAATGCGCTTTTAGCGGTTCATTCTCCGCTAACGCTTTGACCACAAGCAGCAAATCCTTCTCTAGTGTATTAGCATACCTACCTTTGCTTTCACGTTTAAGGTCAGACCGGAATGAACGCGTATAGACAATATAGCAAGCTTAGGTTTTCTTTTCAGATTTACGCATTTCGGTTCTATCTTCCCGTATCATGGTCCTTAAGCTGTCTAATGATGTATGTTCGACGCATCCCATTTCGGCATCCTCGATAGCTCGTAATGTTTCCGGATTTGGTTGAAAGATCCAAGCGGTAATGTTCGATCTCTAGCAATGCGCGTCATAAACATGCGTACTGCATCCGATACAGTTAAACCCGTAGACTTAATAACTGCACTTGCAATTTCTTGAACTTGATCAGGTATGCGGGCTTGAATTTTTCCCATTTCTAAATCCCCTATTCAATTGTAGTACAATGTACTGCACGTTAAGTCTATGTCAAGAGTTTCAACAATAGCTTTTCACAAGAGAACTTAGCAAAATTCAAAAAATTATTAGAGAAAGTTAGAAGAATAAGATATGTTTTGTAGAAGAATATTGGAAAATCCTATTCCCTAACCTTTATTTATGAACCCCATACTTAAAAAAACATATAAATCAATGTGATATATGAATAAAAAAGAGCATAATATCACTAAAAGAGTGTTATAGAAATGATGTGTCATGACGATTCTACCACTCGATAGTGCTTCGATAAGAGAGGCAATAGCGCTTCTTGAACAAGGGAAGTTAGTAGCGTTACCAACGGAAACTGTTTATGGATTAGCGGGCGATGCAACCAATGGGAGGGCAATTTCTTCTATTTACTCTACAAAGGGTCGTCCACAAATTAATCCTCTTATTGCGCATGTTAGCGGCATCGAAATGGCGGAACGTTATGTTAAAATTGACTTTCTTTCACGCCAATTAATAGAGGAATTTTGGCCAGGGCCTTTGACATTGGTTTTGCCTTTAAAGGAACAGCATAATATCCATCCTTTAACAACCTCTGGTTTGAATACCTTGGCTGTTCGTTTTCCAGACAGTCGTTTTGCGGAAGTGGTACAACATTTTGGCCGTCCACTTGCTGCTCCTAGTGCGAATCAATCGGGGCGTCTTAGCCCTACTTCAGCTGAGGCTGTTTTTGCATCTTTGGGGGAATCTGTTCCTTTGATATTGGACGGAGGACCTGCTAAAATAGGGCTGGAATCAACGATTATTAAAATTTGTGGTGAAAATATTTATCTTTTGCGTCCAGGGGGGCTTGCGGCTGATAAAATTGAAGAGGTTGTGGGGAAGCCTTTAAAACGGATAGATCAAAGGGCGGCGATTGAAGCTCCTGGGATGTTAAAATCGCATTATGCTCCCAATGCTACGGTTCGTTTGAATGTAGAAAAGGTGGAAAATGGTGAAGCGCTTTTAGCATTTGGTTCAAAGCGTGTTATGGGGGCTGAAAATGCCGTTTCTATTTTAAACCTTAGCGAAGATGGAAAGTTGGAAGAGGCAGCCTCTCATTTATTTCAATATATGAAGGAATTAGATTCATTTAAAGTGAGATGTATCGCAGTAGAACCTATTCCATCATACGGATTAGGAGAGGCTATCAATGATCGTCTTATACGGGCTGCGGCTCCAAAGGAGAAATGAACATGGAGCAGGAATTAATTGAAGGGTTTAGGGAAATTGTTGGTGCTAAGCATGCTATAACGGATCAAGCTTTGATTGCACCGTATTTGCTTGAAGAGCGTGGGCTTTTTCATGGAAAAACACCTTTACTTTTACGTCCATCTTCTTGCGCAGAGGTCTCATCGATTATGCAGTTAGCGAGCAAAACGCGCACACCGATTGTGCCACAGGGTGGAAATACAGGGCTTGTGGGGGGACAACAACCAGATGAAGGAGGAGGGAGCGTTCTTTTATCCATGGAGCGATTAAATAAGATTAGAGCTATAAATCTTGAGGGAAATTTTGTTGTTGTAGAGGCTGGTGTTATTTTACAGGATTTACAGAAAAAAGTGGATGAATCAGGTCGTTTTTTCCCTCTTTCTTTGGCATCTGAAGGTTCTTGCCAAGTAGGAGGAAATCTTTCGTCGAATGCTGGAGGGACAGCTGTTTTAGCTTATGGCAATATGCGTGATCTTTGTCTTGGTTTAGAAGTTGTTTTACCGGATGGGCGTATTTTAGATGATTTGCGTTTTGTTAAAAAAGACAATAGCGGTTATGATTTAAAAGATCTTTTTATTGGTGCAGAAGGCACATTGGGAGTTATAACCGCAGCCGTTTTGAAGATGTTTCCAAAAATAAAAGGAAAAGCTGTTGCTTTGGTGGGATTATATAGTCCGGCGAAGGCCTTAGAGTTTTTATCTCTGGCTCAAGAATATGGAGGAGGGATGTTGACAGGTTTTGAGCTCATGGGAAATCCCAGTTTGCAAATGGCTTTAGATTATAAGATGTGTGAGAAGCCTCCTCTTCAGCGGAAACATGAATGGTATGTATTAATGAACATTTCATCGTTGCAAGGCAATGATGAGGCGTTATCGGTATTGAGTACTATTTTAGAAGAAGCTTTAAAGAACGCGGTGATAGAAGATGCAGTTGTTGCGCAATCTTTAAAACAGCAAGATTTTTTTTGGCAATTACGAGAAAGTATATCATCAGCACAAAAGTTAGCAGGAGGGTCCATTAAGCATGATATTGCAATCCCACTTGCTTCTATTCCTGATTTTATTGCTGAGGCAGCGCTCATTGTTGAAGATATTGCTCCAGGAGCACAGGTGATTTGTTTTGGACACATGGGCGATGGAAATTTACATTATAATATTACACAACCTGTAGGAGCTGATACGACAGTGTTTTTGCAGTTATGGTCAACAATGAATCATCGCATTCATAGTTTAGTGGTGGACTATAGAGGTGCATTTTCTGCTGAGCATGGAATTGGTCAGCTTAAGCGCGAAGAACTTCGTTCTTTTAAATCGCCTGTCGCATTGGATATTATGCAAGGGATTAAAAAAACACTCGATCCTTTAGGGATAATGAATCCTGGAAAAGTATTATAATTCAAGAATGGTGATCATGCATTTTTGTTTAGATTTTAATAACCAAAAAAGAAACCAGTTGTTTTTTATTCAAACTTTTAATAATCCAATGAGAAAAAGCTGCTAAAGGGTGTATGTTATTTAAGATAAATTGGGATAATGTATATGGCTAATCAATGCTTTAATCAGGCAAAAGCGGTGCTTGAATTTCGGTTAGATCCGTGCCATTTGCCACAAACGACGACATATTTTTCATCCAAAACGGGTAATCAGGTTATTTGTTCGTTAAATGAGCGTGGTGTTTCTTTTAAAACGGATATGCCTTCAAGCTTATCGCATTTAATACCCCCTTATCATTTTCAAGGAATTGCAGCACGTACCGTAAAAACGCGTTCAGGAGAAAGAGCTGTTTCATTAGAATTACTTCATGCCGATGAGGAAGCTTGTATACCGCTTTTGGTTTCCAGAGATTTGAATAATGTTCTTCTGGATTGGCGGTTATGGGCGGATACTTATGGCCTTCCCATGCTTATGATCAATGAAGATAATCGCATTCTGGTTGTAAAAGATCGTTCTGATTTACATCGATTTTTTGGTACAACAGCACATTCTAAACAAAAGCATTTTTTACTTCGTTATAGCAATCCGTTAGGCTTGCGTTTGGTGATTGCGAATCGAATTGCACTCCAGTAAATTAACATGCATTCATTTTTGTACGACCGTCAGCATTTATCTTGTTGTGCTGTAAAACATCGTTGTTTGGGGAGGTAACATAAGGCATGTAAACTTCACACATGAAGTGTTGTTAGAAGATATGGCGAATATTCTTAAGTTTGCTTGTAGGTCTTTGTGTAAGTGCAGCATATGAGTGGGAAGCAAGAGGAACCCGCTTAATGAGAATTCAGACCTTTACAGACGGGATTTGGTGTGACTTTTGGTTCTTGAAAACAAAGAGAAAGTCAATGATTGTAAATGAGAGTTTTTTGACACCATACATTGGCAGCAGGAATCGATGATATAAAACGCTTTTTTCAGAGAGGTAAAAACGGTTTTCATAACAATAGAAACTGTTTTTTTGCGGTATAATTTTGGGTTTTTGCCACATTATTAAAAACACCAGAAGATTACTGGAAGTGTTTTTGAATTTTTTTTTATAAATCATTTCTCCATGTTGAATGAAAGCTTTGAATATTGCAGAATATTCTTATTTCATCTCTCTTTTATAATCAAAATCATTTAGATAGAAAGGGTTATCGTAATATTGAGAATTGGAAAATACAATGATGGTATAGGTTTTTATTTTTATTCCAGAAAGCTGGCAGAATGGATTTATACTATTTGCAGGTAGTGTCGTAAAATGGGAATGATAAGCATGAGAGATATTGTTTAAGAATTTGTATGTGAATAACATAACTATCTTTTTTGGGCATTTTATTTTTCGTAAAAGCGGAATTTCACTAAAAACGCGATAAATAAAAGGAATGATAGTATATACGTTTTTCCTCAGGATTTTATAAGAAAGAAAGTGTTTATAAAAATGATGAGAAAATGCGTTTAAAGTAAAGACAACAGTAAAATGATTATTTTATATTACATCTTCAGATTCAGAAAATTTTCCTATTTTATCATGAGTAGATATCCTATTTACAATATTTGATTGTTCAAAGGAAAGCACACTTATTTTTTCAAAGTTATGGTCAACGTAAAACAGTGAGAAAGTTTTTGTATCATGCTCTTATATAAAATAAGAAAATCGTAAAAAAAGAATATTCAAAGGATTTAATTTTCTCGCGCAACGGCTCTCCATCCGATATCTCGACGAACAAAACCTTCTGGCCAATCAATACAATCAACAGCTTCATAAGCACGTTTTTGTGCATGCGTAATCGTTTTTCCTGTTGCAGTTATATTGAGTACACGTCCACCATTTGCAATGAGTTCTCCATCACGCAACACTGTACCAGCTTGAAAAACTTTCACATCGGGAAGAGTGTTTACTTGATCAACGTTACGGATAACAGTACCTTTTTGGGGAGAGTCTGGATAACCACTAGCAGCCATAACAACGGTGAGAGCTGTTTTTTCAGACCACCGAAGAGGCTTATTTTCAAGTTTTCCTTGAGATGCAGCAAGAAAAATTGGCAAAATATCATCTTTGAGGCGCATCATTAAAACTTGACATTCAGGATCACCGAATCGTACGTTAAATTCAATTAATTCGGGTCCTTTTTGCGTTATCATTAATCCGACGAAGAGAATACCTTTAAAGGGGGCGCCCATTTCTTTCATGCTTTTTAAAGCTGGTTCAACAATTTCTTTGAGAGTACGATTCACTATTTCTTGGGTCATGATGGGCGCTGGTGAATAAGCACCCATACCACCGGTGTTTGCTCCAGTATCCCCATCACCTACACGTTTATGATCTTGAGCAGATCCAAAAGGAAGAGCAACTTTACCATCACAAAGGCAGAAGAAGCTTGCTTCTTCACCTTCAAGAAAAGATTCTACAACAATTTTGTTTCCTGCATCTCCAAATGTACTTTTGAAGCAGGCATCAACTGCGTTAAACGCTTCTTCCATAGTTGTTGCAACCACGACACCTTTGCCAGCTGCTAAGCCATCAGCTTTAATAACAATGGGAACACCTTGTTGCTGAATGTAAGCTTTAGCTTTAGAGGCATCATTAAAGCATTGGTAACTTCCTGTAGGAATGTTATTCTTCCGACATAAATCTTTTGTAAAGGCTTTTGAACCTTCTAGTTGAGCAGCTTTTTGAGTAGGACCAAATACACAGATGTTAGCGCTATTAAGAGAGTCTGTTATACCCGCCACCAAGGGTGCTTCTGGTCCTACAATTACAAGATCAATAGAATGTGCCTTACAAAAATCAATAACAAGGGGATGGTCATCAATGTTTAAATTAATATTTTCACCAAATTCTGTTGTTGCAGGATTTCCAGGAGCACAATATAACTTTGTTAGCAGTGGTGATGCTGCTATTTTCCATGCTAAAGCATGTTCTCGTCCACCTGAGCCAATAAGAAGAATATTCATTGCTTGCTCCTCTCATAAAAGATAATTAATCTCATCCCCTTCTCATAAGAATGAAATGTCTCTATCGCAAGACCAAAGGTAAATCATTTGATGAAAAAAAATAAAAATATCGCGCATGTTCAGTCCTATGATAGCCAAGGACGGGTTATGGATGCATCTTCCAAACAATGGGTCTACAGCTTCCTTCCCCGTTCTTTATGGTTTTATGCGCAATTGGCGCGTTGGGATCGACCTATCGGTTGGCAATTGTTGATGTGGCCTTGTTTTTGGTCAACAACAATGGCTTTTTTCTCTTATAACATGCATTACGATACTCTTTTATCAATGTTTCTTCATTGGGTTTGGTATCTTTTTCTTTTTTTTCTGGGGTCTATTGCTATGCGAGGGGCAGGATGTACTTGGAATGATCTTATTGACCATAAAATTGATGCTCAGGTAGAAAGGACACGTTCTCGCCCATTGCCAACAGGTCATGTGAGTCGGTTTCAAGCGAGAGTTTTTATCCTTGTGCAATGTTTTGTTGGTTTAGTCGTTTTATCACAATTTAATAGGTTTAGTTTTTTTCTAGGTATTTCGTCATTGATAGCTGTTGCATTTTATCCTTTTATGAAACGCGTAACATATTGGCCGCAGTTTTTTTAGGCGTTGCATTTAATTGGGGGGCATTAATGGGGTGGGCTGTTGTCTTTGGAAGTTTAAGCTGGGCACCAATCTTGCTTTATGTGGGATCAATTTTGTGGACCATAGGATATGATACAATCTACGCACATCAAGATAAAGAAGATGACATTACTGTTGGTGTCCGTTCTACGGCTCTTCTTTTTGGTAAAGCAACCAAGCGTGCTTTAGTATTTTTGTATGGTGGTTTTGTGATGTTCGTTAGTCTAGCATTTTATTTAGCTGGAGTTCCTGTTCTTAGTTTTTTGGGGATTTTTGTGGCAAGTATCCATATGTTTATTCAAATTAAAGTCATTGATATAGATGACAGTTCACAATGCCTCAGGCTTTTCAAATCTAATTCGCTTATTGGTTTTGTGATTTTTGCTGGTTTAGTATGTGGGGGTATATGGATGATATTTTATCCTGCGGTCTAAAAATAAGTTAGCTAAAATCATAGTTTCTACTGAATACAGTATGTTTTTTTTTAATAAGCTTGTTGCTAATCTATTTTTAAGCAATACAGTAGAAAATATCACCAATTAACCTTTACAGTGAAAATAAAATTCTTCTATTTAAATAAAATAAATCATCTTCTTTTAGAATTTTTCGAATAAAAAATATTTGTTTAATTGTTGCGAAGAAAAAATCTTCATAACGATGAAGTTTGAAGGATTAGGGATAAAGTTTTTGTCTTTTCCAATCGCTGTGTTCAACACAATCCCGTGTAAAAAGCAAACGATCATGTAAACGAAATGGGCGATCGCACCAGAACTCTATAGAAAGGGGTTTAACACGAAACCCAGACCAATAAGGTGGTCGTGGAATATTGCCTAGAGCATAACGCGCAGTATATTGAGCAATTGCTTTTTCGAGCACAAAACGATTGTCTAAAGGTTGAGATTGTTTAGAGGCCCATGCACCAATTCGACTACCACGTGGTCGCGATTGGAAATAGGCATCGGCTTCCTGTTGACTTACTTTTTCAACGATTCCTCTAATTCTGACTTGACGACGGAGTGATTTCCAATGAAAACCTAAGGATGCTTTCATTGATTTTAAAATTTCTTGTCCTTTACAGCTTTCATAATTGGTATAGAAGACGAATCCTTGGGGACTGTAGTCTTTGAGGAGAACCATACGAACATTAGGGAGTCCTGTTTCGTCAACTGTTGCTAATGCCATAGCATTCGGATCATTTATTTCACTTATCGTTGCCTCTTCAAGCCACTTTGCGAAAAGTTCAAAAGGTTTTTGCATTTGCATAAAATGATCATCTGTTGGTATTTTTTTGCTCATAGTTTCTCCAAATATCAGTGAGCATGGGTGAGGCATTTTCTCATTTACTTTATCATCAAGAAGTCACAGTACCATTTTTTCTTATTTTCAAAAAGCCAATGCTATCGTGTATTTCTATGGTAGTTTAATTATTTTTTACTTTAGCATAGACTACAAGGAGCTATATTAAATAAATATCTCATTTTATCTGGTATTTTAGTTTATTGATAGACATATAAAGAGAAAAGAAGAAATTATTCTTTAGAATAGACTGATGAAGCTATAAGGGATATTGAACAACGTATCAGTTGATATTTTGAAAACGAAGAAATTGAAAAGAGGGCAATATGCGTGATCCCTACACGATTTTGGGTGTGGCACGTACCGCAAAATCGCAAGAGATTAAATCGGCATTTAGAAGATTAGCGAAGAAATATCATCCAGACCATAATAAAGATGATACAAAGGCTAAAGAGAAATTTGCTGAAATTAATCAAGCCTATGAAATTATAGGTGATAAAGATAAAAAGGCACAATTTGACCGCGGTGAAATTGATATGGAAGGAAAACCGCTTTATCAAGCCTATGGTGCTGGTGAAAATTTTAGCAATAAACAAAATCCCTTTTCAGGAGGAGCAAAGGGATTTGATTTTTCCTCTTCAGGTGGTGCAGGTTTTGATACGAGTGATATTTTTCGGGATCTGTTTGGAGGAGGTGGTAGCTTTTCGAATTCCACACACTATAACCGTCCCCAACAAGGAGCACATGTTCGTGCTAATCTTGCCATAACATTAGAGCAGATGGTTGGCGCAGAAAAGGTGGAGGCTGTTTTTCCAAATGGGAAAAAGTTAAAAATTAAACTTCCAGATTATATTGAAGACGGACAGGTTATTCGTTTAAAAGGTCAGGGAGAAGCGGTACCTCACGGGCAAGCAGGAGATGCGTTAATAACCATTCAGATTCAAAAACATCCTCGTTTTCGGGTTGAAGGAAGAGCACTCCATCTTGATTTACCAGTTTCTCTTAAACATGCTGTTTTGGGAGCAAAAGAAGAAGTTGAGACGTTGGAGGGGCGTGTGGTTTTAACGATTCCTGCGTGGTCAAGTTCTGATCGCGTTTTACGGTTGAAAGGGAAAGGGCTTCGTTTAAAAAATGGTACAAGAGATGATCTTTATGTGCATGTTCGCATTATGTTGCCGGGAGATGAAAATGCCGCCGCACTAGAACAGTTTTTGCAAATGCAACAAGATTAATTTTAAAAATTTTATATATAAAAGCGTAGTTTTTGTTTGATTTTAAACCAATTGCTTGAAGAAAAAGTTGACCTGTGTCATAGGCAGGTGAATAATACTAATTTTAAGTAACAATGGGGCAGTGCTGATGGCTAAGGGTAATGGTTTATTGTACGGTAAGCGTGGTTTAATTTTGGGGTTGGCCAATAATCGCTCCATCGCTTGGGGAATCGCTAAAGCGGCAAGTAGCGCAGGGGCAGAGCTTGCTTTTACCTATCAGGGTGAAGCAATGAAAAAGCGTGTCGAGCCTTTGGCTGAAGAATTAAAGGGATTTGTTTGTGGACATTGTGATGTTTCTGACAGTGTCTCTATTGATACGGTCTTTAGAGAAATAGAGAAGAAATGGGGAAAACTTGATTTTTTAGTTCATGCTATTGGTTTTTCTGATAAAGATGAATTAAGTGGTCGTTATATTGATATCAGCGAATCAAATTTTATGATGACCATGAATATTTCCGTTTATTCCCTAACAGCTCTAACGAAGCGTGCAGAAAAATTGATGCCAGATGGTGGTTCAATCTTGACACTAACCTATTATGGTGCAGAAAAGGTTGTTCCCAATTATAATGTAATGGGGGTTGCCAAAGCCGCTCTTGAAGCGAGCGTGAAATATTTAGCGGTAGATTTAGGTCCCCAAAATATTCGTGTTAATGCTATATCTGCTGGACCAATTAAAACGTTAGCGGCTTCTGGTATTGGTGATTTTCGTTATATTTTAAAATGGAATGAATATAATGCTCCATTACGTCGTACGGTAACAATTGAAGAGGTTGGTGATTCTGCGCTTTATTTTCTTTCAGATTTGTCTCGTTCTGTTACCGGTGAAGTCCATCATGTCGATTCGGGTTATAATATCATAGGTATGAAAGCAGTTGATGCACCAGACATTTCTGTCGTTAAAGAATAAAGTTTGGTTATAAGATTTTATTAGACAGCAGTAATTTGACCAAATTTAAGGTGTCCAAGAGTATTTGGGAGAAAAGAGCTGTTTTGTGTATAGCACACAACATACGTTATCGTTGTATATATTTGACAGAGAAATGGATCTTTTTTCATGTCGCATAATACATTTGGTCATTTGTTTCGTGTAACAACATGGGGTGAAAGTCATGGTGCTGCTCTTGGTTGTGTCATTGATGGTTGTCCACCTGGAATTATTTTTACTCTTGCAGAAGTTCAAGCTTATCTTGATAAACGCAAGCCAGGACAATCAAAATACACAACGCAGCGCCGAGAACCAGATGAAGTAGAGGTCCTTTCAGGAGTTGTTGTTCAAGACGATGGAACGACATTGGTGACAACAGGTACACCAATTTCTCTGTTGATTCGAAACACAGATCAACGCTCTCAAGATTATGGAGCAATTGCTCATCAGTATCGTCCAGGACATGCGGATTATACTTATGATATTAAATATGGCATTCGTGATTTTCGAGGCGGGGGACGTGCTTCGGCACGGGAGACGGCAGCACGTGTTGCAGCAGGTGCATTTGCTCGTAAAATCGTTCCTGGTTTGATTGTACGAGGAGCAGTGATAGCAATTGGTCCTCATAATATTAATCGTGATCGTTGGGATTGGTCAGAGGTCGATAATAATCCTTTTTTTACAGCTGATGCAGAGATGGTTCAAATTTTTAGTGACTATATCAGTAAACTCCGTAAAGAGGGGACATCTGTTGGTGCGGTTGTTGAGATCGTTGCAGAAAATGTTCCGGCAGGTTTAGGAGCCCCTATTTACGCAAAGCTTGATCAAGATATTGCCTCGTTACTTATGTCGATTAATGCGGTAAAAGGTGTGGAAATTGGTGATGGTTTTGCGGCAGCCCGCTTGAGGGGAGAAGAAAATGCGGATGAAATGCGAATGGGAAATGATGGAAAACCGCTTTTTTTATCAAATCATGCGGGAGGTATTTTAGGGGGAATATCGAGTGGACAGCCAATTGTTGCGCGTTTTGCTGTAAAGCCTACTTCATCAATTTTAACACCTCGTCGTTCCATTGATGTTGATGGTCATGATATAGACGTTATAACAAAGGGACGTCATGATCCATGTGTTGGGATTCGTGCCGTTCCTGTTGGTGAAGCGATGGTTGCTTGTGCTATTGCTGACCATTATCTAAGACATCGCGGTCAAGTTGGGTGATTGAAAAGGTGAACAATGGCGTATGATGAAAAAAAAATTGTTTCTGCACTTAAAGCTTTTGAACGCGGTGAAATTGTTGTGGTGACAGATGATGATGACCGTGAAAATGAGGGTGATTTAACTGTTGCTGCAGCGCATTGTACAGAAGAAAAGATGGCGTTTATTCTTCGTCACACAACAGGTATTGTGTGCACACCTATGCCAAAAAAAGAAGCAAAACGGTTTAATCTTTCTCCTATGGTACCAGATAATAACTCTGCACATGGGACGCAATTTACGGTTACTGTTGATTTTAAACACGGCATAACAACAGGGATCTCAGCACATGACCGTACATTAGCTGTACGTAATCTTGCGAATTCAAATGCAAGTGCGGATGATTTTGTTCGTCCAGGGCATGTTTTTCCTTTAATTGCGCATGAAGGGGGAGTGCTCATGCGTTCAGGTCACACGGAGGCCGCTGTTGATTTATGTAAATTAGCTAATTTGCCGCCGGTTGGTGTTATCGGTGAGTTAGTTAATGATGATGGAAGCGTTAAACATGGCGATCAGATTATGAAATTTGCGCAAGAACATCGGTTGCATATTATAACGGTTGCAGATTTAATTGCTTACCGCCAACGTAAGGAAATATTGATCAAGCATGTTGGAGAAATGCCTATTGAAACATTCGTAGGTCCCGCTATTGTTCAAAGTTATCAACTCCCTTGGGAAGTCGTTCAGCATATTGCAATTATTTTTGGTGATGTCCGTGAGGGTGAGAATATTCCTGTGCATTTACATCATGAAAACATTATAAGTGACGTTTTTTGTCAAACTTCAGATATTATGGTGATGATGCGGCGTATGATGGAAAAAGAAAAACGTGGCGTATTTATTTATTTGCGTGAAGGATCTGTTATACAATCAACTGTTGGTATTCAAAACATGACAAGAAACAGTTCAGAAAACCATGTGCAGGCGATTGCACGCGAAGAAGAATGGCGCAAAATTGGTTTAGGATCACAAATTTTAAAATATTTAGGAATAGGCTCTGTTATTGTTTATGCTTCTAAAGAGCATCATTATGTAGGTTTGGAAGGTTTTGGAGTTCGTATATCCAGAACAGATATTTTTTGAGGTTCATATGAAAAAAGAGATACAAGAGGGGGATATTACGACCTTAAGCTTTGAGCAAGCGCTTAAGCAACTTGAAGTTATTGTCGAAAATTTGGAACGTGGCGATGTGCCTTTGGAACAATCCATTGATATTTATGAACGCGGTGAAGCGCTTAAAAAGCATTGTGAAAAACTCTTAAGAGTTGCTGAAGCTAAAGTTGAAAAAATCCAGCTTTCAGAAGAAGGTTTTCCAGAAGGAGTGGAACCACTTGATGCTAAATAATTTAAATCTTTTTGGATATTTATTGTGGGACTTAAGAGAAGCAATAACCTTAGTTTATAAACAGAAAGTTTTATTGATTTCTTTTTTATAAAATAAGTTAAAAATGAGGAAATTATAGCTCATCTCAAATAGAAAAGAGCATTTTCAGTAAAAAAGATGCAAAACTGTAAATAAAAGAGTAGAGAAGATATATTTTTATCATTGTGTTTTCTTGAGTTAAGATAATAGGAAGGATTTTTTTTGTCTCAGGTCTTAACACCATTGCTTGACCGTGTTTGTTTTCCGCAAGATTTGCGGGCATTACCTGAGTCTGATTTGGTACAGTTGGCTGATGAGTTGCGGACCGCAACAATTGATGCGGTTTCTGTAACAGGTGGTCATCTTGGGGCGGGACTTGGTGTTGTTGAGCTCACTGTTGCATTACATTATATTTTTAATACACCAGAGGATAGGATTATTTGGGATGTTGGTCATCAAACCTATCCACACAAGATTTTAACGGGGCGTAGAGAAAAAATTCGCACATTACGTCAGGAGGGCGGATTATCTGGTTTTACAAAACGTTCAGAAAGTGTGTATGATCCATTTGGAGCGGGGCATTCGTCTACTTCTATTTCAGCGGGGCTTGGTATGGCAGTGGCAAGTGCTTTGAAAGCAGAGACAAGACGCAATATCATAACTGTCATTGGTGATGGTGCAATGTCTGCGGGCATGGCTTATGAAGCCATGAACAACGCTGGTGCTTTGAATGCACGCTTGATTGTTGTTCTTAATGATAACGATATGTCTATAGCACCACCTACAGGTGCTATGAGTGCACATCTTGCACGATTAGTGTCTCGTCCTTCTTATCGTCATTTGCGTGAACGCGTAAAGATGTTGAGCGAAAAATTGCCAAAGTTTTTTTTGGATAAAGCTCGTCGTTCAGAGGAATTTGCGCGTGGCCTTTTGGTTGGGGGAACTTTATTTGATGAGCTTGGCTTTTATTATGTTGGACCCATAGATGGGCACAATTTGGGGCATTTATTGCCTGTTTTTAAAAATGTTCGTGAATATCCTAATGGTCCTGTTTTGGTGCATGTTGTAACCCATAAGGGAAAGGGATATCCACCTGCAGAGGCCTCGTCTGATAAATATCATGGTGTTAATCGTTTTGATGTCACGACAGGAAAACAGGTAAAAGCATCAAGTAATATTCTACCCTATACCAAGGTATTTTCTAAAGCTTTAATAGAAGAAGCTCGCCATGATGATAAGATTGTTGGCATAACAGCAGCGATGCCAACAGGGACAGGCCTTGATTCTTTTGCGAAAAAATTTCCTGAAAAAATGTTTGATGTTGGTATCGCTGAGCAACATGCCGTAACTTTTGCGGCAGGACTTGCTTGTGAAGGGTATAAGCCTTTTGTTGCAATTTATTCTACTTTTTTACAGCGTGCTTATGATCAAATTATTCATGATGTATCAATTCAAAAATTACCGGTACGTTTTGCTATTGACCGAGCAGGTTTTGTGGGGGCAGATGGTGCAACACATGCTGGAAGTTTTGATATTGTTTTTTTGGCCACTCTTCCTGAGTTTGTTGTTATGGCACCTTCTGATGAGCTTGAACTGATGCATATGGTGCGTACAGCTGCAGCTTATGATCAGGGACCAATTTCTTTTCGTTATCCGCGTGGTGAGGGGATTGGTATAGATTTACCGCAACGTGGTGAGTTATTAGAAATTGGAAAAGGGCGCGTTCTGCGTGAAGGAAATAGAATCGCTTTGGTTTGTTTTGGAACGCGGATGTCAGAAGTGTTGCAAGCTGCTGATGCGTTGGAGGCTGAAGAATTGTCTACAACGGTTGCAGATGCACGGTTTGCAAAACCTTTAGATAAAGATTTGATGCGTCGTTTGGCACGTGAGCATGAGGTATTGGTGACAATTGAAGAAGGGGCAATCGGTGGATTTGGAGCGCACATATTACAATTTTTAGCGCAAGAAGGGCTCTTAGAGCATGGTTTGAAAGTTCGTACACTAAAATTTCCTGATGAATATTTGAATCATGGTTCACCAGAAAAAATTCTTTCACGTGTCGGACTTGACGCTATGGGTATTTTAAACACGGTTTTTGCTGTTTTGGGACGCGAGATTCGAACAGGATAGAAAATTCGAGTATGAGATGGCTTCCAGAAAAAGACTCGATATTTTTTTAGTTGAAAAAAACTTTTTTACGACACGTTCACGCGCACGTGATGCAATTATGCGCCAAACTGTTAAAGTTAACGGAGAAATCGTTTTTAAAGCTGGGCAAATCGTTTTTGATGATGCAGAGATTACCGTTTGTGATCCAGCGCAGAATTATGTTTCTCGGGCAGCGTTAAAATTGATTGCTGCACTTGATGCATTTCCAATTGTAACGGACAAAGTGACAGCCATTGATGTTGGTGCATCAACAGGTGGTTTTACGCAAGTTCTCTTAGAGCGTGGAGCAGATCATGTCATTGCCGTTGATGTTGGGCATCATCAATTTGATAAACGTTTATTGGGCAACAGTGCTATAACGTTATTAGAAGGCTTGAATGTCAGAGATTTTAAACAGGAACATTTAGGTGGGCGAGAAATTGATCTTATCGTTTCAGATGTTAGCTTTATTTCGCTCAAACTTGCGTTGCCTCCCGTGTTGTCTTTAGCCAAGAAGGGTGCCCAAGCTGTTTTACTGGTAAAGCCTCAGTTTGAGGTTGGTCGTAAACACTTTAGTAAGGGAGGAATATTAAGTCCATCAAGTGCTAAGGAAACTGCTGAGGCGCTTTTTGTTTGGTTAAATACACAAACAGGGTGGAGTGCAAAAGGTTTAATTTCTTCCCCTATTACAGGTGGTGATGGCAACGTGGAATATTTACTATTCGGAGAAAAACAAGAGTGAATGACAATGTCATAATCGATCATATCGGAGCAAATGGTTATGGTATTGCTAAGACGTCTCACGGCTTCGTTTCTGTTCCTTTTACTTTACCAGGAGAGTGTGCTGAAATTACTGTTCATGGAAAATATGCAACATATATAACATTAAAAGAAAAATCATCAGAACGCATTGATACTCTTTGTCAGCATTTTGGAGAATGTGGAGGGTGTACTCTTCAGCATTGGCATATGGATGCTTATCGCGTATGGAAACAACAATTGGTTGTTGAGGCGCTTAAAAAGTATGGACTTAATAATGTTGTTGCGCCTTTAATAGAATGTAAACCTTATAGCCGACGGCGGATTACTCTAACAGCATCCATGACCCCACAGGGGCAAAAAGTTGGTTTTAACCGTTATCTCTCTCATGAGATTGTAGCTCTTGAGGAATGCCCAGTAAGCCGTCCAGAGCTTATTTCTCAGTTGCATAATATCAGAGAGCTCTGTGCTTTTCTAAAGAGCTCTGCAAAACGGTTTCATGTTACGATAACATGTGTTGAAAATGGTTTAGATGTTGCTTTAAGCGGTTGCATTATACACCATGAATCACTTCGTCAGAGAATGATCAGTGCTGCTCTTTCATATGGGATTATACGTTTATCTGTTGACGGTGAAGTTTTGGTTGAACGAGAAAAACCAGAGATTTACTTTGGAGATGTCCGTGTTGAATTTCCTTCTGGTGGTTTTCTGCAAGCAACTTGTGAAGCTGAAAATATAATGGGCAATATTATTTTGACTCATTTAAAAAAAGCAAAGAATGCTGTTGATTTGTTTTCAGGGGTAGGAACATTTACCTTGCGTATGGCAAAAAAGATGAATGTTCATGCAGTAGAAAATAATGAAGATGCATTAAGAAATCTAAATACAGCAGCACGTTTTGCGACTGGTTTAAAAACGGTCACTTGTGAAAAACGTGATCTTTTCCGACATCCCCTTTCTGTAAAGGAACTTGAATGTTTTGAGAGTGTTGTTTTTGATCCTCCCCGTGCTGGTGCAGAGCAACAAGTACGTGAATTAGCGAAGACAACAGTATCACGTGTTGTGGCAATTTCTTGTAATCCTACTACATTTGCTCGTGATTTATCTCTTCTTGTTGCAGGGGGGTATACTGTAGAAAAAATCATACCGATTGATCAATTTTTATGGTCACCACATGTCGAAGTTGTTGCTGTTTTGAGAAAAAAGAAAAAAAAGAAAGGTTGGAAACTTTAGCCTGAAAGTTTTTTAATACTATGAAGATTTTTTAAAAGTTGACCTGTGTATTATTATAAAATTTCTCCAAAATTTATCTATAATAATAACCTTTTTCTCGTTGAGCTAAGAGCACTGAATGTAGAAAGTGCTTTTTTCTTTTAAGCTTTTTTATTATGAAATATAAAAGACAAGTTACCCCACACAAAAAAACACACAAAAGACTAATATCTTACGAAAAAGATGTGTCTGAATAAGCCTGTGCCGTCGTTATATTTGCCATCCCCTAATGTTTCTTAAAACTCTTGGTACTTGAGACGGCCCATAAGAGGAATCTTTAGTCTTTTCTTGTACAGTTTTTATCCATATAACTCTCCCCGCCTGTAACGTATAAACGAATGATTTTGATTGATCCAACAGACACAGATTTAAAATGAGAGAATCTTGCGGTATTCAAGGTTCTAATACAATATGAATAACGCTAGATTATCTTTATAAATCAATTCATTGTAATCTCCCCCTCACAAAATGGTCATAATAGACGAGAAGGAGGCAATACTGGGAAGGAATGAGCAAGCTTATTCCTCTATAAGCGCAGTTCCACCGATTGTCATATTATTGATTCGAAGATGAGGTTGACCAACACCAACAGGGACATTTTGCCCTGCTTTTCCGCACATACCAATACCATTATCTAGTTTACTATCATTACCAATCATTGTGATACGTTTCATAGCATCCGGTCCATTTCCAATAAGAGTTGCACCTTTGATTGGTGCACAAATTTTGCCATTTTCTACTCGGTATGCTTCAGTACATTCAAAGACGAATTTTCCAGAAGTAATATCAACTTGTCCTCCACCAAATGAAACAGCATAGATACCACTTTTAAGTGAAGAAAGGATTTCTTCAGGTGTTTTATCTCCTCCTAGCATGATTGTATTGGTCATTCGTGGCATTGGTGCATAAGCATAAGATTCACGCCGTCCATTTCCAGTTGATTTACCTCCCATAAGCCGTGCATTAAGCCTGTCTTGCATAAAACCAACGAGCTTTCCATCTTCAATGAGAACGTTATATCCTGAAGGGGTCCCCTCATCATCAACAGTGAGAGAGCCACGGCATTGTGGAATTGTTCCGTCATCAACAACTGTAACACCTTTTGCTGCAACTTGTTGTCCTAAAAGTCCAGCAAAAGCGGATGTTTTTTTACGGTTAAAGTCACCTTCTAAACCATGACCTACGGCTTCATGGAGCATAACACCAGGCCATCCGTTGGCTAAGACAACATCAAAAGATCCAGCAGGTGCTGCTTCTGCTTCTAAATTTGTTAAAGCCATACGTAAGGCTTCATCTGCGGCTTTTTTCCAATTGTCTTCATGAATAAATTGGTTAAATGCTTGTCTCCCTCCACACCCATAAAAACCATTTTCACGTCGATTGCCTTCAGCTACGACCACAGATATAGAAAGTCGCACAAGGGGACGAATATCACGAACCAAATAACCATCTGCACGTAAAATTTCAACATGTTGTAGCGAGCCGGAAAGAGAAACAGTCACCTGATGCAATTTATCATTTTTAGCACGTAAATAGGCATCAATTTTTTGCAAAAGAGCACTTTTTTCTTCAAATGATGGAGCATCAAGGGGATTATGCGGTTGATAAAGCCTTTTGTTTGTTTGTTGAGGTGCTATGCTATAAGTCCCTGCATGATTATTATAGGTAACAGCTTTAGCAGCTTCACTGGCACGTTTGAGTGCAGCAGCTGATAACTCACTAGAGTGAGCATATCCAGTAGCCTCTCCAGCAACAACGCGTAGTCCAAATCCCATATCTTGATGAAATGAGCCGTTTTTAAGCTGTCCATTATCAAATAAAAGAGCTTCGCTTTCTGTGTACTCAAGGTAAAGCTCACCATCATCAGCATGATGAAGTGTTTCCTGTATAAGTGATTGCACTTTAGAGGAAGCAATATCAAAATGATCAATCAGCGATTTCATAAGAATTATCCTATTTTTATGGGGGCTCAGAAGATTTTTATCAATCTAATTTTAAGAATCTTTCAAAATATACGATGAGATTTTGATTGTTTAAAATGTATTGATTTCATTCATGTCGGTAAGGTTGCATAGGCGTCGCCAAGACCATGAAGGTCAACAAAACCTCCAATCCCTTGTTCCGGAGTTGTAAAGATAAAATAGGTTGCCATTTTTCCTTTTAAAAAGAGCTGCAATATGTCTTCTTTAAGAAAGGCTTCAGCAACACAATTATCACCAAGACAACGACGATATTCCATTCTGCCCATATTTTTATCGTCAATTTTAATTCCAACGCCAGGACGTAATTCAACGCGAATCGGAACAAAAACACGCATCAAAGCACCTTGCTTTTGAGGAAGTTTATAAAATGTAACGCGCAAGGTAATATCTTGACGCCCTTGTGTGTGAACGTTTTGTACAACTTCACACTGTATGTTAGGTGTACCTGGTGGTAGAGAACACACTTTTGTCCATGCACCATAGGTTTGCGGAGCAGGGACATCTTGTGCATAGGGTGTTTGTGCAAATGCATGACTGATAAAACTACTATAAAGCGTGTAAAGAACAGCACCAATAAAAAAAGTTTTTTTGAGTAATTTATAAAGTATCACAGAAAATCCTATCCGACTCAACACCCACAACCATGCATAGATTTACATAAAAAAATGAATTCCCCATAAAAAACCATAACACAAAATCAGTATTTACCCAAATATATTAATTCATATGATATATTTTTATGATACATTTGTAATGTGGAGAGAACGTTGATTGAAAAAATGTATTTTTATTGCCAATATTTCCATTTACTTTTAGGGGATACGTGCGAAAGAGATATTTCATATTTTCTCAAAAATACGATTGGTCTTAATGGGTCATTTCCATACGCTAGATAATATTTGTCAGATAATATTGGATTTGTGAATGACAGAAATGGAAAAGGGCTTTGAGTGGAATGTCAGTTTCAGAAGAGTTATCGGTTGTGAATGGTAAATCAACGCCACCAAAATCCGGTATTGGTGATTACATCACATTATTAAAGCCACGTGTTATGTCTCTTGTGGTCTTTACGGCTCTGGTTGGTTTGCTTGTATCGCCTGTTCCTATCAATCCGTGGTATGGTTTTTTAGCAATTTTATGTATTGCTGCTGGTGGCGGTGGTGCGGGAGCACTGAACATGTGGTATGATGCTGACATTGATGCTGTGATGGAACGGACTAAAAAGCGTCCTATTCCCATGGGTAAAATCAGCTCCCAAAAGGCATTTATTTTTGGCATGGTTCTTTCTATGCTCTCGGTATTGGTTATGGGGAGCTTCATTAATTGGTTTGCGGCATTTTTTCTTGCGTTTACGATTTTCTTTTATGTCGTTATCTATACAATTTGGTTAAAGCGTATCACACCACAAAATATTGTTATTGGTGGTGCTTCTGGGGCTTTTCCACCAATGATTGGATGGGCCGTGACAACAGGGACAGTGAGTATTGATAGCTTTTTATTATTTTTAATCATTTTTATGTGGACCCCCCCTCACTTTTGGGCTCTTTCTTTATTTTCATCTCTTGATTATGAGGCTGCAGGTATCCCTATGATGCCTAATGTACGAGGTGAACATTCAACAAAAAAACAGATTTTATTTTATACTGTTTTGATGGCATTGTGTGCTGCTGCTCCTTGCTTTACTGGTCTTGGCGGAATTTTTTATGGTATTTTTTCAACAATTTTAAGCATTATCTTTATTTATTTTGCCTATCGTTTATGGAAAGCTGATACACATAATGAAACTATTTTGATGGCCAAAAAAACGTTTTTCTTTTCGTTACTTTATTTGGCAGCTATCTTTGGAATTCTTTTGATTGAATCTCTTGTTTGGTATTTTATCGCTCTTTAGTTGCGTAAAATGAAAGAGCAAATTTTAAAAGAGCTTTTCTTCAAGAAAATGCTGTAAGAAAACACGATAGAGTGTGTTCTTATGCAAAAGATGATATTGCACGTTTTTTTACATTGCTTATTCATGTATAATAATAGGTTGTTTGAATATATAGCTAAAACTATAGAGATTAAGGATGATTTATGTCTGGACTTCCCCCTTTAACGATACGTCTTTGTGGTCCACGTGGATTTTGTGCAGGGGTTGATCGTGCTATCCAGATTGTTCTGCTTGCATTAAAAAAATATGGTGTTCCAGTATATGTTCGTCATGAAATTGTACACAACCGCTACGTAGTTGAGGGATTACAGCAACGGGGTGCTGTTTTTGTCGAAGAACTTAATGAGATTCCAGAAGAACATCGCAATCAACCAGTTGTTTTTTCTGCTCATGGTGTACCAAAATCTGTTTCAGAAGAAGCACAATACTATAATTTGTTTTATCTCGACGCAACATGTCCGTTGGTCTCGAAAGTTCATAAACAAGCGATACGACATCAACGTCATGGTCGTCATGTTATATTGATTGGTCATGCTGGTCATCCTGAGGTGATAGGGACAATGGGACAGCTTGAAGAAGGGGTTGTGACGCTTATTGAAACGATAGAAGATGCTTTGCATTATCAACCCAATGATCCAGATAAATTAGGATTTGTTACACAAACAACGCTTTCTGTTGAAGATACTGCAGGAATTATCGATATATTACAACAACGTTTTCCTACATTAGCAGCACCAGCGGCTGAATCAATTTGCTATGCTACAACGAATCGACAAGATGCGGTTAAAGCAGCGGCAAAGGGGAGTGATTTGTTTTTGATTGTTGGAGCACCAAACTCTTCTAATTCACGACGTTTAGTAGAGGTTGCCGAAAAGTCTGGTGCGCGGCAAGCTATTTTAGTTCAGCGCGCTGATGAAATTAATTTTGAAAACCTAAAATCTCTTTCTATAGTCAGTCTTTCAGCAGGGGCTTCGGCTCCTGAAATTATTATTGATGAAATTATTTCAGCATTTCGTGAGCGTTATGATGTCACAATAGAATTAGCTGAAACAGTGGTAGAAACGGAAAAATTTTTAGTGAGTCGCGAATTACGCGACGTCATTTTAACGTCTCAAGATATGGCTTTCGTTAATGGTCAAGCAAATAATGCAAAAAATGAAAATCAGAATACAGACATGTCTACAACGAAAGCAGAATAATGGCCGTTTATACAGATATTCACCCAAATGATTTAAAAGTGTTTTTAACACGTTATGCAATAGGATCACTTTTGTCTTATCAAGGTATAGAAGAGGGGATTGAAAATTCTAATTTTATGTTAGAGACAACACAAGGGCGATTTATTTTAACACTTTATGAAAAGCGTATTTCAAAAGATGATTTACCTTTTTTTTGTCGCTTGATGCAGCATTTAGGACAGCGTGGAATTCCTTGTCCTCAACCTGTTATTCAAAATGATGGAATGATGATCTGTGAACTAGCAGGACGTCCTGCTGCTATTATTACTTTTCTGGAAGGAGAGTGGATCCGCCAGCCCAATATAGATCATTGTGGCGAAGTGGGGACGGGGTTAGCACAATTACATTTAGCAGGACAGGATTTTACACTCAGTCGTAAAAATACTCTTTCTGTTATGGATTGGAAGGTATTGTGGCAACGTTGTCAAACCAAAGAAGATGCATTGTTAAAAGAATTTGGACAAAAAATTGAGTTGGAATTGGCTTTTTTACAGGAAAATTGGCCATGTAATTTACCAATAGGCATTATTCATGCAGATTTATTTAATGATAACGTTTTTTTTGTGAATCATCGTCTTTCTGGGATGATAGATTTCTATTTTGCTTGTAATGACTTTTTTGCTTATGATTTAGCGATCTGTTTAAATGCTTGGTGCTTTGAGCCTGATCATTCCTATAATCTTACCAAAGCACGTAAGTTATTGGAAAATTATCAAAAAATAAGACCATTGATCCCTTTAGAATTGGACAAGATGGTCTTATTAGCTCGTGGTGCATCTCTACGTTTCTTACTCACACGTCTATATGATTGGTTTAATACACCGCCTAATAGCTTTGTTATTAAGAAAGATCCATGGGAGTATTGGCATAAGCTTTGTTTTTTCAGTAATGTAAATTCGCTAAGTGAATTAGGTTTTTAAATTTTATGGCAACTCAACAAAAAGTCGTTGAAATTTATACAGATGGTGCTTGCTCAGGGAATCCTGGAGTTGGAGGATGGGGAGCAATTTTACGCTGGAATGGTCATGAACGGGAGCTTTATGGCGGTAAGATCCATACGACAAACAATCAAATGGAACTCATGGCGGCAATTTGTGCATTAAAGGCGCTTAAAGAGCCCTGTTTGGTCGATCTTTATACAGACTCAGTTTATGTACGTAACGGTATATCTAAGTGGATTGAAGATTGGAAAAAGAATAATTGGCGCACTGCATCAAAAAATCCTGTTAAAAATATGGAGCTATGGCAAGCTCTTGAGGATGCTAGTTCTTGTCATACAGTTAGATGGCACTGGGTAAAAGGGCATGCGGGACATCCAGAAAATGAACGCGCAGATGCCCTTGCTCGCAAAGCAATTACTCAATATCGTGAAAATGGACGTTTTCCAGCATAATTGCTTTTTGAGAGCTTTTTCTTTTATCACGGAGACGCAAGAGGGGTTGGCTGCGTATGGAATATGAATGTTCCACTTAAGGCGTGATCTTTAAAAGCAACTGTATAAAAAATTTTTTGGTTTATTTCTTCTGGTGTGAAATAGAGTGGAGCACTGAAGAGTGTATATTCTGCGTTATCACTGACTTTTCTTGCTGCTCCAATTTGCATTTCTCCTCCATCTAAAAAGAGAGAGGAAGGAGTGGTTTTGTTGTTATTTTGTATTTTTATAAGAAGGGTACTATTATTTTTTTCAGCACTTATTTTTAGTGCATTCTGCGTCATGCGGGGCAAAGAATTTTGCGCCTTTTTTAAGAAGGAAGCAGGAAGCTGTTTATTTTTAAGAGCAGATGGCGAAAAATCAAAGTTAACAGTAAATGGAAGACAGATTTTGTGACATAATCCAAGAGTGAAAGCACCACTTAAATTTTTGCTTGAACCAGAAAGATTGAAGGGCAATATTACTTTATCTTTATAACCTAATGACCAATCATTTTCTGTTTCAAAAAGCTGTGGAGTAGGATAAAAGATTTCATAAGAAATCTGTTGGTTGAAATTAAAAAATGGTGCCATGCCAGAATTACCTGGATTACGCCAGTAAGTTTTCCATCCTGGTTTAAGCTCAATTTCAATAATGCCTTCTCTTATTCCAGAAAGAGAAGGTTCAGTGATCGCTAATCGGATACGACCACCATCTGATTCATACCAAGATGTTGCGAAAAGCTGGAGTTTTTGTTCTGTTTGAGCATTTACAGGAATGTTAAGTAATTCTAAAACTATGAATGTTAAGCTTAAAGTAACTAAAAGCTTTTTATAAAAGAAAGTTGCGATATTTTGTAAATTTGTAAATATATAACTTTTTTTCATTGGAGTTTTATTTTCCTAGTGTGCTAAATGAACAAATTTTTATCATGTCAATTATGGAGAATAACAGATTAATGAAGCGGTGTAATGGCTTTTTAGGTGGACAATTACTCATAGCAATGCCTGGGATGAATGACAAACGCTTTATTCGTTCTGTTATTTATATTTGTGCGCATTCTGATGCCGGTGCGATGGGCATCATTCTCAATCAATTGCATCACATTGATTTTCCAGAGCTTTTGCTTCACTTAGGAATCATAGACAGTGGCCAAAAAAAGTCTTTCTGAACCAATAAAACAGTTTCCAGTTCGCTATGGTGGTCCTGTTGATCCTTCGCGTGGTTTTGTCCTTCATTCAGATGATTATGCTTGTGAAGAAACTGTTTTTATTGCGGATAAGATCTGTTTTACTGCGACAATTGATATATTAAAAGCGATCAGTTGCGAACAAGGTCCGCAACATGCACTGGTCGCATTAGGCTATGCTGGATGGAAAGCGGGGCAACTTGAGGCAGAAATTTCTACAAATGGTTGGCTAATCAGTTCTACATCACCTAGTTTTCTTTTTGAAAGCGATTTAAGCTGCAAGTATGATAAAAGTTTAACACGCATGGGTATCGATCCAACTTATCTTGCTTCTGAAATGGGACACGCGTAGAGTTTTTTCTAAGCTTTTTAACTTTACACGTTATTTTATCCCTTATGTTTTTATTTTATAAGGGAAATGGCTCTGAACGAGCGTAATTAATTCTTCTATGGCAATCGGTTTCGTCACAAGTGTACTTTGAACATATTTACAGCCTTCTTGACGGAGGAAGATTGCTTCTTTTTCATTTTCAACACCTTCTGCGATAATTTGCAAATTAAGATCTGTTGCCATATTAATGATAGACTTTAGAACAATTTTCTTCTTAAGAGAGTCGATTGAGATAAGTGAACGATCAAGTTTAACCATATCAAATGGATAACGTACGAGATAGGTCAGAGACGAATAACCTGTTCCAAAATTATCGAGTGCGAGATTCATTCCAAGTGTTTTAATTTGTTCAAGAAAGTGCGCTGATTGTTCAGGATTATTTCTTAAGACAAATTCAGATATTTCAATCATCAGACGCCCTTTGTGGAGCGGATGGCGAAGCAAAGCGGCACGCAATTGACTGATAAAACGAGGATGAATCATTTCTGCGCTTGGTAAATTAATTGAAATAAAGAAAGATTGTTGGGAAAACTTTTCTTGTACATTTATAAGATCAATAATGGCATTATCGATGATAAATTGTGACAAATCCATAACAATTTGTTCATTTTCTACGATTTTTATGAAATCAGAGACATTTAAATTTCCATAAGTGGGATGATGCCATTCTACAATTGTTTCAAAACCAATAATATGTCCGTCTGATAAATTAAGAATAGGATGGTAGAGGATTTTCATCTCATTACGTTTTATGGCATAATGGACATCTTTCTCCAGAGTATTATGTTCGAGACCCAAAGTGCGAAAATTAGGACGAAAAGGTTCAATATGGTTCCCACCCATTTGTTTTGCGCGAATCATCGCTAACTCACTATCATTAAAAATATCTTTAGCCGTCGACCGGCTTTCACTCCATGTAACCAATCCGATAGAGGTTGAAAGGATTATTTTATTTTCTGAAAGTGAAATAGGTGCTGAAATTGTTTTGTGCAAATGATCTGCAAATGCTGCAATTTTTTGTGGTTCGGTTTCACTGAGTAAAATAATTGCAAAGCGGTCTGCTGAAAGACGCGATAAGGTGTCTTGAAAGTTAATGAGACGATTTAAACGACGTGCGATTATAAGCAGTACAGTATCCCCAACTGCTATGCCTAATTTGCGATTAATTTGGCGAAAATTGTCAAAATCAATCATAAAGACAGTTGGTCTAATTTTGATATTTGCTTTCGCTAAAGAGGTATAATTTTGTAGTCTATCAAAGAAAATTTGTTGGTTAGGAAGTCCAGTTAAGCTGTCGTGGATTGCATCATGCAATAAGCGTTCTTCGGATTTTTTATGGTTAGTAATATTGACAATAGTTCCAATGACACGTGTGATTTTTCCATCTTTTTGCATAGCCGGACGTGCACGAAGAGAAAACCAATGATAATAACCACCACCGGAAGAAAGCCGAAAAATTTGATCAATGCGCCCTTTTTTATTTTTAAGAATGATATCCAATACGGCTTGAAAGCGTTCACGATCATCATGGTGCAAGGCTGAAATCCAGTTGCGCATAGGTCCATTGAGGTTATGAATTTCAGTACCAAAAAGGGTTGCCATGTTTGGATGTACAACAATACGATCACGCTCAATATTCCAATCCCAAATAATATTTCCAGCTCCCTTTGCTGCGAGTACTTGTTGTTCAAGGTCGGAAAATATTCCTTCATGGAAAGCGTCATTAGAAAAAGTTTGTTGCAGGACAGTAAAGCTTATGAGAAGAACAATGAGCACTAATCCTCCCGCTAATGCTGGCTGGATAATATCATTGTTTAAATGTCCAGCTATGCAGGCATAGGCTCCAACGCACCAAAAGCTAATGAGCAACCATGTTGGAATAAGCATAATGGCGCGGTCATAGCTTCTGATTGAGAAATAGATGATTAATATTATACCAAGCACAGCGGTAAGGCCAAAAGACAAACGCGCAATTCCAGCTGCTCTGATGGGATCATAAATAGCAAAGGCTCCTAGACTGCAAAACGCAATGGTCCAAGCGATAGCACCGTAACTAAAATGATAATGCCAGCGGTTAAGGCTGAGATAGGTAAAAAGAAAAATGAAGAGTGTAGCAGTAAGTGCTACTTCTGTACCAGCACGCCAGATTGGTTGGGTTGTGAGTGTAACTGCAAAGAATTTATTTAAAAAGTTGAAGTCAATACCAATATAAAAAAGCACTGCCCAAGCAACTGCCGCTGTTGCAGGAAACAGCCCTGTTCCACGGACGACGAAGAGAACAGTTAACAAAAGCGCTAAGAGACCTGATATCCCAAGAAGAATACCATGATAAAGCGTATAAGAATTAATTGCATCTTTATAAGCTTCAGGTTGCCATAAATAGATTTGCGGTAGATTTGCAGAGTTAAGTTCGGCCACAAATGTAATAACAGCACCAGGGTTAAGGGTAATACGAAAGATATCAGAGTTTGCACTAAGTTGACGATCGAGGGAAAAACCTTCGCTTGGCGTTATGGATTGAATCCTTGATGATCCAAGGTCTGGCCAAAAAAATCCAGAACGTGCCATGCGGTAATGGGGGGCAACGATGAGACGATCAACTTGTTCATCTGTTGGATTTGCAAGAGAAAAAACTGCCCAATTTCCGGAAAATTTTTCATTTTTTGCCTGCACTTCAATACGCCATACAATACCATCTGGTCCTGGTGCTGTACTTGTTTGAAAAATAGAGTTGTTTGTATGGTGAATTTCAATTGCTTTTGAGAGATCAAGAGCAGCATCTTGAGAAGAAATTTTAACTGGTTCAATTGCTTGTGCTGATGTAAGATGGACAAAAGAACTAACGACTACAATGAAAATGATGTCAATTATTTTACGCAAACTCTTCACAATGTCCCACTCTCAATATTTTAGGATGTTTAATTTTCATTTCGACTTTTGAGAAAAAACGTCCACCTTTTATAATTTATTTACATAATAAATTGTTATCACTTTTTCTTAAGTTATGTGATTTTATATACAAATAGACCACACACCCATTTGCTTCAATGGAACCTGAAGCGAATGAAGTTTTATATTTTAAAAGGGCAAAGTTAAACCATGAATTTCCAGATTTCACGGATATACCTTCACTTATTAGAATCTTTATCACATGAAGTATGAATTGGGTAGTTTTGTACGCCTATTTGCCCAATATTTCCAAAACTTATTTAATGAGGAGAGCTTTTGTGGTAAATTTTATGATAAAATATGTGATGTTATTGTGATGCTGCTTTGAAAAGAAGTTTTTACTTTAGCTTGTATGAAAGAGTTGACGTTAAATCATCAAAATTTATGAGGGGTCCTACAGGTCCGACAGCAGTTAGTGTTGGAGTGGAGTTTGTAAAAAGACGATGTGCTAAATCAGTTAATCTTTTAGGAGTGATGAGATTGAGGCGTTCAATTGTTTCCGATATTGGAATTGGTCGACCATAAAGGAGTATTTGGCGAGCAATGAGATGTGCTTGACTAGAGGGATTTTCCTGTGACATTGTCAGATTTGCACGATATTGCGTTTGTGCTCGTTGCAGTTCGTTGGCGTGAATATTTTTGCTGACCTTGGAAAGTTCATCAAGAATCACAGGAATAAGTTCTTTGAGCCCTTCTTGTCCGGTAGCTGCGTGAACACCAAAAAGCCCAGTATCTGAAAATCCCCAATGAAAAGCATAAATAGAATAGCATAATCCACGTTTCTCTCTTACCTCTTGAAAAAGACGTGAAGACATACCACCACCAAGAATGATAGAAAGAATTTGGGCTGCATAAAAATCACGCGCGTGATAAGCACGTCCTTCAAACCCTAGAACAACTTGTGTATCCATTAAATCGCGATATTCACGAAAGTCGCCACCGACATAATTTGCAAGATTAGTAAAAGGTGCGGTTGAATGGGAGCGAAAAGTACCAAGACGACTTTCAACTTCTCGCAAGAAACTTTCGTGCTTTACAGCTCCTGCAGCAACGACAATCATACGATCTGCACTATATTGTTTATTGATGAAATCATGGAGATCAGTAGATGTAAATGATTGAATAGTTTTAGCTGTTCCTAAAATAGAGCGTCCAAGGGATTGATGACGAAAGGCTGTTTCTGTAAAGTGATCAAAAACAATATCATCAGGAGTGTCATGGGCAGCACCAATTTCCTGAAAGATTACTTGTTTTTCTCGTTCTAGTTCATCGTCGTCAAATTTTGAATGCATTAAAATATCGGCTAAAATATCTATAGCAAGTGGGATATCGCTTTTAAGAACACGTGCAAAGTAAGCTGTTGTTTCAATACTGGTTGTAGCATTGATTTCACCGCCAACATCTTCAATATCGGTTGCAATTTGAAAAGCAGTACGGTTTTCGGTTCCTTTAAAAGCCATATGCTCAAGAAGATGAGCAATACCATGCTGTGTGGAGGTTTCATTGCGTGAGCCCACTTTAACCCATATTCCGAGGGCAACACTATCAATTTGTTGCATTGTATGTGTGGCGATAGTCAAACCATTACTAAGGCGACATATATCTACATCCATGTATTTAGAACTCCATTAAATAAGCTAAATACCTCATTGTAAGGGTATCAGAATATTCTTGATTTAAATTAATGCAGCTAACTTTAATAAGATGCACGCGATTTTAAAGAAATATAATCTTTTACTATTTTTTCATCATTAGCAAGATTTATAAAATGTTCTTCGTGTTTCATTACATCATTGAGATGAGATGGCCATGGAGCATGAAGGCCACAAGCACTTTTAATAGTATCAGGAAATTTAGCTGGATGAGCCGTGGCAAGAACGATCATTGGAATATGCGGTTTTTTGTTTTCACGCGCTACTTGAAGAGCGACCGCTGTATGTGGATCAACAAGATAGCCACTTTCCTTATAGACACTATCAATTGTTTGAGCTGTTGCAGCCATGTTGCTTTTTCCAGCGGAAAATAGGGAACGAATATTTTTGAGTTGCTTTTCATCAAGAGTAAAGAGACCCGTTTTTTTCAAGTTTTCCATTGCATTGCGAATCCACATTGGATCACGATTGCCACTTTCAAAGAGCAAACGTTCAAAATTAGAAGAGACCTGAATATCCATAGAAGGTGATGTTGTATGGACTATTGGTTGTGTTTTGTAAGTACCACTGGTCAATGTACGTACAAGGATGTCGTTATCATTCGTTGCGATGACCAGTTGAGCAATGGGTAATCCCATACGGGCTGCGACATAACCTGCAAAAATATCACCAAAATTTCCAGTAGGAACAGTAAATGAAACAGCTCTATCAGGTGCTCCTAAAGAAAGTGCAGATGAAAAATAGTAAACAATTTGCGCCATGATACGCGCCCAATTTATAGAATTAACACCTGAAAGTGCTCTTTTTTTACGAAAATTGTGGTCATTAAACATTGCTTTGACAAGAGCTTGGCAATCATCAAAATTTCCTTCAATGGCAATGGCATGAACATTGGAACAATGATTGGTTGTCATTTGCCGTTGTTGAACAGGCGATACACGTCCTTTAGGAAATAAAATAAAAATATCTGAGTGTTCTTTTCCAGCAAAAGCCTGTATTGCAGCTCCTCCTGTATCACCTGATGTTGCAGCAATAATCGTTGCACATCTATTTTTTTCAGTCAAAACATAATCCATCAGTCGAGAAAGAAACTGCATTGCTACATCTTTAAAAGCTAAAGTAGGACCATGAAAGAGTTCAAGGATAAATTCATCTGCTCCAGTTTGTCGTAACGGACAGATTGCTGGATGGTGAAAGGTTGCATAAGATTCAGCGATCATATTTTCAAAAGCTGTATATTCGATTTCGTTATTCACAAAGGGCCACAGAATAGTTTTAGCAATTGTTGTATAGGACTGACCACGAAGTGCTCGTAACGCATCAAATGATAGCTGAGGAAATTTATCTGGCAAATAAAGTCCCCCATCACTTGCCAACCCTGTCATGATTGTTTCCGTAAAGCTTAAAGCAGGAGCTTCACCTCTCGTGCTGATATATTCCATAAGTCTTATCCTTTTTTTATTTCTGGCAAATTGATGAAGTTATTTATTTCACGTTTTTCATAATATTTAAATTATTAAATGGATAGAGCTTCTTTTCTTCTTTTTAATTCAATAATGAAAGGAAATAGCCTTAAGCATTTTTATTTTTGAGATATAAACGCCAAATGTTCACAGAAAATCTGTTACAGTCAAAATTTTTTTCTCTATTATTCATTCACTTAAATTTTACAACGTATCTTCACTTGTACACCTTCTTAAATAATAAAATTAAATAGATAGAATGGTATTTATTGAAGAACTTTTGTATAAAACTCAATCATTCATAGTTATTTTATGCTCTTAATACTTTGTAACAATTAAATCTGCTAAACTGAATGTTAAAATGATACATCTCAGAACTCACATTGGAAGATTTATAAGGTAATTTTATGGCATTTCGTGCGCAAATCTATACTTTGAATAATCTTTTTTAGCTTAATTTATCACTTTGTGTAATAATAGATATTATATTTGTGCTATACAGTATGGTAACCTAAAGTTTATCCATAGAAAACATACAACAGCCTGCTAAATGATGGGAAGCAGGCTGTAAAGTATTTTCATTTTAAATAGAAAAAAATAACTAAGTATCTTTGAATTATTTGCCTTTAATTTTTCCTATTGCCCATCCGATTATCCCGCTAAATATGGCCATAACAGATCCAGTCAAGAATCCAAAACCCAAAGCTCCTACTGTAGAAAAAACTCCTAGCGTAATTGGTTCAAACACTTTCTCAAATTTTCCTTCAAAGGCAGATTCACTTTTTGCTTTATGAGTGAAACTTGGGACATAAAGAGCAGCTATATCGATAGCTTTTTTCTTTCCTTGTTCTATTAAAGAGACAGTTTCCCATTGAGTATCATTTTTCAAATGATTGGCATGAACATTTATAACTTGTGAAAGCAGAAAAGCAACTGCTATAAAAATATTTAATACGTAAGTTTTCAATACTTTAATCATAGTTTACCACCAATACTTTTATTTTAATCTGAATTGAATAGATGCATCGGCAGAATTAGTGCACATTGAGAGAAACAGAAGCATTTAAAGCTTTTTTCACTCTTAGTGTGATAATTCATTAGTTTTTGTCATCAACAATGGATAAACACGGAATATGTTCATAGTTTATATTTCATATGAGAAGGTCTTATTCTGATGAAATTTCAATTTTAACGAGATTTAAAATACAATATTATTTTACTTATTATCCATCCTAAAAACATGCCTATCGTACTTGATGCATATCCAAGTGCCATCCCCATACCAAAAGCCCCGAGTGTAAGAGGTTCAACAACCTTTTCAAATTTTCCTTCAATAGTAGCTTCATTACCCACTCCACGATTTAGACTAGGTCTATAGAGAGAAACGGTATGGACTGCATCCTTTCTTTTCTGTTCTATTGCAGAAACAAAAATATTCTCACGATGAGTACTATTTTGTAAAGAGTTTGCATGCACATTTACAACCTGAGAAAGAGAAAAGGCAGAAATAATGAAAATACTTAATATATGATTTTTAAATAATTTAATCATAATTTACCTCAAATATTTATACTATTCAATATATATGCGTAAATTTATACTTAATTTATACTTTGGATATTTGGATGTAATCTACAACATTTATATTTTGTAGCATAATGAGCTTCATTATGTAATTATTTACAATGAATTATAGCCACATAATAAAGCTATTATTATAGAGTTCTAGACGAGGTTGAATTATTTGAACATCAATACTATGTCCTTTATCCAACTTATTATCGATCCTATAAAGCTCATTACATGTCCAGTAAACAATAGCCCCATTCCTATAGTCATAGGCTCAACGACCTTTTCAAATTTTCCTTCACCTATTGTTCCATGTTCTGTTTGATAATTTACAGACGGAGCATAGAAAGCAGTCGTAGAAACTACATCGGATTTCGCATATTTTACTTGTTCCATTGGGAAAACAGAAAATTCCTCTTTTGGAGTATCGTTTTTCAAATAGTTTGCATTAACATTTACAGTTTGTGAAATAAAAAAAGTGCTCACTATAAAAATGCTTAAAATATAATTTTTAAATATTTTTACCATAACTTTACCTCAAATATTTTTAAGTTATATATGTAAGAAATATACATAATGTTTATGTATATCACACTATATACAAGCCATATAGTTCAATATGTATTTTTAGTCAATAATAAAAATACATATAAAAATATAACTATAATTTTTTATAAACGTTATTGTAAAAAAGTAACAGTCATAATTACAAATTATATTTTTTAAAAACTTTATACAATATTTTATTATGTGTTATATATAAAATAACATATGGTTATCGTATAATTTTTATAAAATGACATTAATATATTTTTTAAATACATTTATAGATAATAAAATTGATCAAAATTTTTACATATTAAATATATAAAAAATTATTTATTATCGATAGTATAATAGAAAAAATGAAAATTATGATGTGGTTATAAAAATATTATTAACAATTAAAATATGAATGGACACGCTAAAATTTTATTATTTATAGTATTTATTATAGATAGTCATTATTGTAGAATGTGTGTTCTATAGATATTATTAAATTATTATTCAATGGTTATTTAATTGCATCGTGATATCAGAATAATAATTCTTACTTTACTATTAAATATATACATTTATCTTATAGATAATAATATGTTATAGATACTAAAAAATGTACAATTTTCTCATAGTGTAAAGTAGAGCTCGAATTGGATAGAGATAAATGATATTATCTTTTTATCGCCAATGTGAACAGCATATTACTATGATGCAAGGCAGTGTATAGAAGAATATAATTTAGACATATTTATGAGTGCCGAAAGATCAGCATTAGATAATATTTTCAACACTTTCTTCTTTCCAAACTGAAAAGCCGCTTTTATTTTTAGAAAGTGGATTACTTTTGAAAAGATCTGATTTCATTGCTTATTTAAAAAGGCTATTAAGTGCTTTCGGAAAATTTTAAGCAACTATTGGTATCGCTGTCGCTTGTTTAACATGATTATATGTTTCATATTTATGTGCTTTTTTAAAGAAACCGTTCTCAAGGTACTCAAGCCTATTTTGCAATGATAGATATGATGATAAAGCCCCCATAATATAAAATTCTTAGGGCATCAGAATTTTTGACGTTTATAAAGAAGAAAGATGGCATTGCCATACACTTTTCTCGCTCCTAATGTTGCTACAATTTTTGCCTTTTGAGATGATTCATTAAAAGGCATTTTTATTTCTTTATTTATTTAATTCAGCATATCTAGGTTTGAAATGAGAGAATCTTACAATATTCGGTTTTTTTGCTTAATTTGAATCATGATAAATTATGATTATAAATCAATATATTGTCTGTAAATTACTTGGTATGAAATATTTTTTATAAAATGCACATCTTCATAAGAGTGTATTCTTTTTGTTTTTTGTAATCTTAGGGAGGTTGTACCAATTGATGCTGTTAAAATACTATTTAAGCAGCAAAGTAAATAAGCCTTCAACAAGTTTATGAGATTTGGATTGAGTAAATATAAGCCTTTGTAACTCAACAAGGACGCATTTGTCATTTTCAATAAAGTCTTGTGTTCCATAGATTCCGCGAATTTTAATATTTTTTCCATGATTAATAGGCACATCCCTTACAATTTTACCATAGTATGTGATTTTTTTGATCAGATGAAAGAGGCTAGCAATTCTCACATCTTATCGAGCAAGGCATCGTAATATTCCTTTTTTGACAAATATAATAATTTATCAGGATGAGCTGCTGAGGTTGGGAGTGGGATATCGGAGTTGAGATAGATAAGCAGGGTTTAATTTTCATGAGTTGGCACCCCTGTTTTTGGCTTTTTTTAAAGCACGTGCAATGGTTAACAGACTTATGATTTCAATGAGGCGCTATATTTTTCCTTCACATTGAGATGCAATTCACCCGTGTCGTGAATTACGCATTTATTGAAGTTATTATAAAAGGAGCAGCGAGAAGAGCAGGACATTTGAATAAAAATGCTTCTTACAAGAGTTTACAAATTGATATATTCAAGAGATTTTTTATAATAGATCTCGCCATACTGCCATTGCTTCTAAGACTTCTCCTAAATGAGCATGTTTTGCAATAACTGTTTCTGCACCAGCTTCTGCAAGTGCATTAGAGTGGCCAAGATAGCTATGTGATCCTCCCGTAAAGCCGATGACACGCATGCCTGCTGCTATGGCTGCGTGTACACCATGAAGTGAATCTTCTATAACGATAGTGTTTTGGGGCTCTGCCTGTAATTGTTGTGCGGCAAAAAGGAAAACATCAGGGGCCGGTTTCGTTCTTTTTGTTCCAACTTCAGGTGCTGAAAATATTTTACCTTCAAAAAGGTCATAGAGATCAACCGTGATGAGCATCTCTTTTATATCTACGCTTTTTGCATTAGAGCAGATACAGTAGGGATAGCGTGTTTGGATAATTTCTACAGCTTCTCTTACATCATCAATAGCCCGTAATTTAGTTTTTATTTGTGTACGAAAAATATTAGTCATTTGATCTATGAGATGAGCAGAAATAGGTTTTTCTGTTTCCTGTTCAACGTGTTTAAGAATATCGCGAAAGATAAGCCCTGCAAAACGCTCACTCAATTCTTCGGGTGATATTTCATATCCTGTTTGTTTGAGCAATTGAGATCCAATTTTTGCTGCAAGATATTCAGAGTCGACGAGAACTCCGTCACAATCAAAAATAATAAGATCTATCTGAGGCATAAGATATTCCTTTACATGTTACGAGATGGACAACTTTCATGAAAACGATATTGAGAAGATCTTATTTCATAAAAATACGCTTTGAAAATGATTCTTAATTCTTTTACGAAATAAAAGATATGGGAACAGTACATTGAAAAAAAAATTAAGGTTTCATTCATATGAAAGTTTTTTTTTACTAAAAAAACAAAAACAATCATCAATTTTGTAGAACTTTAACGATACGTTTACGCTATTTTGTAAATATAGATGGGTAATGCGGGCCTATAAACTATTTTGGTTGATTATAGGGCAAATTCAGTTAATTTTGTTGGGTTTTTCATGACAGTTATTCAGCTTCAAAAAGATTTCCTTCGTACTCCCTCACAAATGCCATGGCGCAATAAAATTTTTAAAGGAGATTGTGTTTCCGTTTTAGAAAAACTTCCAAAACATTCTGTTGATATGATTTTTGCGGATCCACCCTATAATTTGCAATTGGATGGAGCTTTATACCGTCCAGATCATTCGCTTGTTGATGCGGTTGATGATGCATGGGATCAGTTTGAGAGTTTTGCTGCTTATGATGCTTTTACTCGTGCATGGTTGCTTGCTTGTCGTCGTGTATTAAAACCCAACGGAACACTTTGGGTTATCGGATCTTACCATAATATTTTTCGGGTTGGGACGGCATTACAAGATTTAGGTTTTTGGATGCTTAATGATATTATTTGGCGCAAGAATAATCCGATGCCTAATTTTCGAGGGCGCCGTTTTCAAAATGCTCATGAGACGCTTATTTGGGCCGTGCGAGATCAAAAAGATAAAAAGTACACATTTAATTATGATGCCTTAAAAGCGGCAAATGAAGATCTACAAATGCGTTCAGATTGGCTTTTCCCTCTCTGCACTGGAGCTGAACGTTTAAAGGATGATTCGGGGCGTAAATTACATCCAACACAAAAACCGCAAGCGTTATTAGCGCGTATTATTATGGCTTCTAGTAAACCTGGTGATGTTATTCTCGATCCGTTTTTTGGTTCGGGAACAACAGGTGCTGTTGCCAAGCTTTTAGGGCGTGATTTTGTTGGGATTGAACGCGAGCAAGATTACATCGATGCAGCATGTGAGAGAATTGCGGCGGTTCAACCTTTAGCGCAACCAGAACTAGCGATTTTGGATAGAAAAAAAGCAGAACCGCGCGTAGCATTCAACAGTTTGCTTGAAGCAGGTTTACTCTATCCTGGAGAAGTTCTGTATGATCGTAAGAAGCAAGTATCTGCTATTGTAAGAGCTGATGGTACGATTATGCATGGTGGTGAAGCGGGCTCAATTCACGCAATGGGAAGAAAGGCTCAAGATTCGCAGAGTTGTAATGGTTGGACCTTTTGGTATTATGAGGAAAATGGACGGTTGAAGTCCATAGATCATTTAAGAATGATCATACGTTCACAAATGTTAAAAACGGGTGTTTTATGAACTAAGCTGATCGC
The DNA here is from genome assembly GCF_042196145.1 of Bartonella sp. AP258QHHD. Classification (NCBI taxonomy): domain Bacteria; kingdom Pseudomonadati; phylum Pseudomonadota; class Alphaproteobacteria; order Hyphomicrobiales; family Bartonellaceae; genus Bartonella; species Bartonella sp. AP258QHHD. Next base: position 73,128 of record NZ_JBHIPR010000054.1, on the reverse strand, counting down.
TTCATTCTATTGACCACCAATATACCTGATCTTGATTGAGATGGACGTGAGGGTGTTTTAGCCTTTCTTAGATGTTTTTTATTGACACACTAAATCTCGCTTGTAAGCGACAAGCGAGTATTTTATGCTTCTTTTAGAAGAAATTAAAATGAGAAATTTTCAATCTATGTTCTCATTTTAGTTCCAAAACAGTAAAATTTCAATATAAGCTTATAAAAATGAAATATCAGAATTAAAAGGTTCATTCAGAAGTTCAAAATTAAGTGCTTTTTTGAATACGTACATCTGTAAAGTGCATATAATATATTGATTATAAAGATAATTTAGCGCAACTCATATCGAATTGCCCTCGGAATATCGTCAAGTTTTCTTATTTCAAATTTGTTCCATATTGAATCGATGAAAATTACTTTCTTGCATGTCATAAACGGGGTTGGCGTGTGAATAAAAATTGTTAACGAAAGAACTAAAAGTACCTCTTATAATCCGTTTCACGTACCAAGGGATGTTGAGGGAGCTGGTAAATATAACGATGGTGCTAACTTGCTCCGTCATAAGCGAAAAAAGGATAGATCCTGAAATTTAAATCTAAAGCTTCTAAGCGTTTCTATCGCTCCTTAATTTTTGTCTGTAGCAAAAATTGGTTATTTCATTTTTTAAAATTTTTCTTTTACAGATTAATAAATGATCGCTAGAGATACAAAAGTCTCCATTAGAAAACATTTTTATGAATAGGGAAGGTTATTTAAATCTAAAAGAATTGGGAAGTGCTACGGAAATGGCTTTTTTCATAACAGTAGGTAATGCTTCTTCGGCAAGATGTTGAATGTTACACCACCAACCATTTTCACAATTCATTTCATGAACATCTTCGGTATAGTAAACATCAAGTTTTAGAGAAAAGTGAGTAAAAACATGCGTAATTTGTCCTTTGAATTGCCAATTGGCAGTAAAGGGTGCGTTTTGTAGCCCATTTTCGTTGTTTATGCCAATATTGTTAGGAATTTGGGTCATTCCACCAAGGAGCTTTTGCGTCTGTCGTTTTTCCAAATAAATTTGTTTCTTTTTATTAAGGACCACAAAAGCAATACCTGTTTTTGAAGGGCGTTCTTTTTTAGGGGCTTTAACTGGAAAAGACTCCGGTTGTTGCATCTTTTCTGCTTTGCATAAACATTGAAGAGGGCAGGTATAACAAGATGGTTTGCGTGGAGTACAAATTGTTGCTCCCAAATCCATCATTGCTTGAGCAAAGTCACCAGGACGATTTAAAGCAGTAATTTTTTGTGTTTTTTCTTTAATTTCAACTTTTGCTTTTTGCAATATTGAAGTGATAGCAAAAAGTCGCGCTACCACACGTTCGACATTACCATCAACCACTGCTACAGGGTGGTTAAAAGCAATCGCAGCAATGGCTGCGGCAGTATAATCTCCAATACCGGCTAGAGTTCGCAATTCTTTTACAGATTGTGGAAATTGTCCCGCGTAGTTTTCAACAAGCTGTCGCGCACATTTTTTAAGATTACGTGCGCGTGAATAATAACCAAGTCCAGCCCATGCTTTCATGATATCATCTTGGGAGGCTTTTGCTAAAGAGGAAAGATCAGGCCATAGTTTTAGAAACTTTTTAAAATAAGGCTTAACTGTTTCAACGGTTGTTTGTTGAAGCATGATTTCAGAAAGCCAAACTTGATAAGGATCAGGACGGATACCTTGTTTTTGCTTTTCGGGGGTAATCCGCCATGGAAGATGTCTGTGATTTTGATCGTACCAAGCAAGGAGGTGCGAAGAAATTTCATACATGATTGCTTTCAAGCATAGGGAGATATAAAATGCAAAAGAAAAAATTATTTATTTTGTAATTCATGTTTTTTGCTCTTTTATTGTCAAGGCTCTGGTGAGAAAAGGCTTTTTATTTTGTTGATATTTCATAAATTGAGGAGGCAACAATTTTTAGATGAAACAAATGATTTTAATTTAGTAAGCGGTTGAACAATGATCTAAAAATGAGAAAACAACTTAAAAAACGTATCTTTAATTCTCTTTCTGAGGCGGTATACAAAATACTTGATCCAGTTTTACGCAAACGGACAGGGCTTAATGTAGCGCTTATAGAACATTGGCCACAGATTGCGGGCTATGATATCAGTGAACATACAATGCCGCTTAAAATTATTTGGAAACGTCGTGCAGATCAAGATGAAGTTTTTCAGCCAGCAACACTTGTTGTCGCATGTGAAGGATTTGCTGCGTTAAAATTGATGCATGAAACAGAGGAATTACTTCATAGAATTAACGGATTTTTTGGCTATATTGCTATTGATCGCATCAAGATTGAGCAAAGGAGTATGTCGGTTTTTATGAATCACTTGCCTCTAAAACCGCCTTTGAGTGAACAAGACAAAAAATGCGTGGAAAAAATGCTTGAAGGAATTGAAGATAAAAGTTTGCACCAAGCACTTTATCAACTTGGCTGTTGCATTTTTTTGGAAAAAAATAATAAATAGAAAGATATTTTATATATTTTTCTTTAATATATGAGAAAGCATTGGATTCCTATTCGTTAATAACAACAGAAAAGTATTATTTATGGTAAAATATCGTTCTTTTTTATCTTTCGGGATAATTTTTCTCTTCATAACGATTGTACAAAACAGTGTAACAGTTGCTTTAGCGCGTGATCCCAAATCAGTGGCAACTGTTGATATGGCAGAGCTTCTCCAATCGGGTAAAGTAAAGGATCGCTTTGAGGGAGAGGCGGATGCACCAGTCGTCATTGTTGAGTATGCTTCGTTGACATGTACCCATTGTGCGCATTTTTATAATGATATACTTCCCCAAATTCGTAAAAAATATATCAAAACAGGAAAAGTAAAACTTATTTTCCGAGAATATGCTTTTGATCCTCGGGCAACAGCAGGTTTTATGTTGGCACGGTGTGCACCGGAAGATCGCTATTTTCCTTTGATAGAAGTTTTATTTCAAAAACAAAATGAATGGGCTTTCGGAAAAAATGCTCTAACACCATTGAAGAAAATTGGCTTAATGGCTGGTTTTACAGATGAAAGTTTTACTGCGTGTTTGAAAAATCAGTCCATTTTAGATGAAGTAAATGCATCTTTTGAACGCGGTAAAGAGCTTGGTGTCACAGCAACACCTACTTTCTTTATTAATGGTAGTAAATATGAAGGTGCCATGAAAGTAGAAGAATTTTTTTCGGTGATTGATAGTTTTCTAAAAAACTGAATCTTAATCTTCCAGAAGATGGATAGTGATACTTTTGGTCATTATCTCTTTTGGAAGGATTAATATTATGCATTTATGAAGCGATATCGTTGAGCCAATTTTGAATCAAATCATTGCTTTTAAGTGAGCCTGGGTTGAATGATGTTTTGAAGCTGATATGGGAGGATTTGTACAGTGAAAAAATGGGTTTATAGTTTTGGAGATGGAAAGGCAGAAGGAAGTGCAAGTGAGCGTAACCTTCTCGGAGGTAAAGGGGCTAATTTGGCAGAAATGAGTAATCTTGGTTTGCCCGTACCACCCGGATTTACGCTGACAACAGAAGTTTGTAATTTTTATTATGCCCATGACAAATCATATCCAGAAGAGCTACAGGAATCTGTTAAGCAAGCACTAAGATACGTTGCTGAACAAACAGGACGTGAATTTGGGAATGAACAAAGACCACTTTTGCTGTCTGTTCGTTCAGGGGCTAGGGCTTCTATGCCAGGGATGATGGATACAGTGCTGAACCTTGGCATGAATGATAAAACTGTAAAAGCAATTGCTTTACAAGCCAATAATGAACGTTTTGCTTATGATAGTTATCGGCGTTTTATCCAAATGTATTCTAACGTTGTTTTGGGGCTAGACCATTCGTATTTTGAAGAGATTCTTGATGAAGTAAAAGCATGCAATGGTTACACTATTGATACAGAAATGACAGCAGATGATTGGAAGAATGTTATTATTTCTTATAAAGCCTATGTTGAAGAAAAATTAGGAACCCCTTTTCCACAAGATCCTGAACAACAGTTATGGGGGGCAATTGGAGCCGTTTTTTCAAGTTGGATGACAGCACGTGCAGTTACTTATCGCCGTTTACATAGCATTCCTGAAAGTTGGGGAACGGCAGTTAATGTGCAAGCTATGGTTTTTGGTAACATGGGAGAAGATTCGGCAACAGGTGTTGCTTTTACACGCAATCCATCGACAGGGAAAAAAGAACTTTATGGTGAATTTTTAGTTAATGCGCAAGGGGAAGATGTTGTGGCGGGCATTCGAACGCCTCAAAATATTACAGAAAGTGCGCGTATTGTTGCTGGTTCAAATAGACCGTCGTTAGAAAAAATTATGCCTGAGGCTTTTTTGAAATTATGTCAGATTGCGCAGAAGCTTGAGCAGCATTATCGGGATATGCAAGATCTCGAATTTACCATTGAAAAAGGTAAATTATGGATGCTTCAGACTCGTTCAGGAAAACGCACGGCTCGTGCGGCTCTCAAGACGGCAATTGAAATGGTTGAGGAGGGGTTAATAAACCGTGAAGAGGCTGTGATGCGTATTGATGCAAAGTCGCTGGACCAACTTTTGCATCCAACACTTGATCCTAAAGCAGAACGTTTTGTTATAGGACGTGGTTTACCTGCTTCTCCTGGAGCCGCAACTGGTGAAATTGTTTTTACTTCAGAAGAGGCAGAAACTGTGTCGGCGGAAGGTCGCAAAGTTATTTTGGTCCGTGTAGAAACAAGCCCAGAAGATATTCATGGTATGCATGCTGCAGAAGGAATTTTAACAACGCGTGGCGGTATGACAAGTCACGCTGCTGTTGTTGCGCGGGGGATGGGAAAACCATGTATTTCTGGTGCTGGCAGTGTGCGGATTGATTATAACACAAATACGTTGTTTGCCTCAGGAGAAAGCTTAAAAAAAGGTGATGTTATCACAATTGATGGTGGAAGTGGAGAAATTTTCAAAGGGAAAGTTGCAATGTTGCAGCCTCAGCTTTGCGGAGACTTTGCAAAATTAATGGAATGGGCTGATGGGATGCGACGTATAAGAGTTCGCGCTAATGCTGATACACCATCTGATGCCCGTATGGGGCGCTCTTTTGGGGCTGAAGGTATAGGTCTTTGCCGTACGGAGCACATGTTTTTTTCTGATGAACGTATCGTTGCCATGCGTGAAATGATTTTAAGTCATGATGAAAGTGGTCGTCGTAAAGCACTAGATAAGCTGTTGCCAATGCAGCGTTCAGATTTTAGTGAATTATTTGAAATTATGTGTGGTTTACCTGTTACTATCCGCTTGCTAGATCCACCGTTACATGAATTTTTGCCTAAAACGAAAGCAGAAATTCTTGATGTTGCAACAGCTATGGGTGTTTCTGCTGAAGTGCTTGCTGAACGCACTCAGCAGTTGCACGAATTTAATCCTATGCTTGGATTACGAGGATGCCGTTTAGCTATTACTTATCCTGAAATTGCAGAAATGCAAGCGCGGGCGATTTTTGAAGCAGCAGCAGAAGCTGCCCAAAAATCTGGATCTCCTGTTATGCTTGAAATTATGGTGCCACTGGTTGCACTAAAATCTGAACTCGATTTTGTGAAAGCGCGTATTGATCAGGTTGCTGAGGAAGTGATGAAAGAAAAGGGAAGCACTATTCAATATATGGTTGGGACGATGATTGAACTTCCAAGAGCGGCGCTTCGAGCAGATGAAATTGCTGAAACTGCTGAATTTTTTTCATTTGGAACAAACGATTTGACACAAACTACTTTTGGGATTTCCCGTGATGATGCAGCTCCTTTTTTGGCAACCTATTTTCAAAAAGGTCTTTTAGAGCAAGATCCTTTTGTGTCTATTGACCGTGATGGAGTAGGGGAACTTATTACCATTGCTGCACAGCGTGGACGCTCAAAGCGTGCAAAAATAAAATTGGGAATTTGCGGTGAACATGGAGGCGATCCTGCCTCTATTGCTTTATGCGAAGAAAATAACCTGGATTATGTTTCGTGTTCTCCTTTTCGAGTGCCAATTGCTCGTTTAGCAGCAGCTCAGGCCGCAATAGCAAAAAGGATGTAATGGGTTAATATTTTTTGTTGTATCGTTATTACTGAAATAAATTTTTATATATTCTTTTATTTTCTTTAATAAAGGGAATAAAAATGCTTCTAAAATGTACGGTAAGTTGTGTTACGCGAGAAAGTGTTTTTTTAGAGGTTTATGAGAGAAAATATAAAGCACAGGATAGACAAAGATGTATTATTAATGCACTTTTTATTGGCGAACCTCTTGATAGAGAGAAACGTGTTATTGTGCAGTCAATTTACGCGTTTGCTTTTTTATAGGGGAATGAGCTCCTCACGCAAAATAGAATGCTCCAAACAAATGCATTTTTTTTGCGCATCATGCTGTTTGAGATAGACATTTCTCAATGGATGCCCCATTTTACATTGATATTCGTGGAATGGGGATTATGTAAAACTCCCCGTAAGTTTATAAAAATCTTCCCAAAATTTATAAACTCCATTATGCACTCCCATCTTTACATTTATAAAGGAATATCAAAGTTACACAATCTATTGATTTATAAAGATAATTTTTTATTTCTCATATTGAATGAAAGCTGTAAATATCATAAGATTTTCTTATTTCGACTTCTTTTATAATGAATCAATCAAAACCATGTTTTTTGTATGTTACAGGCGGGATGAGCGTCTGTAGATAAAAAAATAAAGCAAGGATATGCCTCTTATGAAACGTCTCAAGTGTCAAGAGCTGTCACAAATTGAAGGTAGGTACAGTGTGTAATGGTGCCGGCTTGCTTCTTGACAAAAAGCGTAAAGATGATGCGCGGCGCGTGCAGTGGGACTACTATTATTATTCATGGGCGTTGTTGCGAAGTGGTTTTAGGTGCTTTAGAGATGTTTTTTAAGAAAGCCCGTGAATGGCAATCCAAGTATATTCCGTTTGGGACATTTTGTTTTAGGTGAGGGGGAGTGAGACCAAAAAGACATGTGATAAAGTAAGAGCATGAGGCAATAGGTAATTTCCGTTATTTTAAAGATATTGCTTTAGATGTCTTTGAAAGGCGTAAAGCTGAATTAAAAGGAAATGACAAAGATGAAAACTGGTTTTTACCTTAACTTTTCATATTTTTCCCAAATTAGGCTGTTTTCCTGTTTTAAGAGATTATACAAACAGAGATGCGTAATATTCTTGCCTCCATTTGGCATATAAAAGCTATAACAGCTGAGAGAAGTACTAAACTGTCTTAACATTTTTTTCAAACATACTGCTGCGGTAAGTTTGGATGTTGATTTATAGGCAATACTAAACGCACACGCTCTCTTAAGAAGACAATGTCATAAAACACATAACTTTCCAGCAATAGATTAGAGAGAAGTGCCGGTTTTTTATCAGACACTTTGCAAAACAACAACCATAACACAATTAGCTTTACGTCTATTTATCCTTACAGGTGTTTGCACAAATTCTTTGCATCATATTTATAAAGATCAAATTGACGATAATATATGGACAATTCGTGGTTCGATAATATGAAAGGTTTACATGATACTACAAAAATTTCGTGTCCTTTTATCATCAGAGGCAATAAAAATGCTAGAACAAGCGCGTTTGCTATTTTGCAATATTCTTTTTTCTGCAATCGGTTGTGGTTTTTTTGAAGAAAATTATACGGCTCAATATGTAATGTGTAAGAAAACCATTCTGATTGATTGAAAATAAGAGGGCTTGAGATGAAGGAATGTTTGAGGGGAGCATTAAACAAACGAAAGATGAATTATCATTATAAATTAAGAGATTATTATGATTAGCTTCAATTTAATAAACCAATTTCACGCATTTTCATTAAAATTGTGTGATTAATTTTACCTGTTACAGGAAGATCAAATGTTTTTTGAAACTGTTTTAAGGCTTCTATCGTCTTTTGATCTTCTATTCCTGTGACAATAACCTCCTCATTCCCAAAAATATGTAAAGCTTTTTGCACTTGTATAATATCTTCAACAGAAGGCTCTAAAATAGCTTCTTTTAAGTGTGTCATATTTTTTGTATTGTTTGTTTCTATTTCGCTTTGCTTAATTAATATCGCGATTTCATCTGCTGCGGGATTAGATAGAACATTCTTTTGCATTCTCTGAGCAGTTTGCTGTTTCCATAAAGTGATGGCTCGGCGTGTTTTAGGTCCTTCCAGTCCATCTAATGGTCCATCATAAAGTCCTAATTTTGCTAGTTCTTTTTGCTTTTCCAGCATGCTTGCTGATTGAGAGGGTAAAGGTGAATTTGTGTGCTTATGACTTTGAGAATGTACAGAAGTTACACGGGAGAGTTCTTGTGATTTTTCTTCTTTTTCCGATAAAGTAGAGCTCTTACCTATACTTTGAACAGAGGAAAATTTCATTTGAGTTAAAATATTTTGATGCGTTGTCATTTGCGAAAATAAAGCATTAAATGAAATAAATAAAAAACTAATGCTAAAAAGAAAAGATCCAACAAAAAATAAAGTATTTTTTCGTGTATAGAAATAAAGAGTTTTTGCACTCCAAAAAATAAAGTGAAAAATTATAAGAAGAAGTGTTATAACAATACTACTATAGTATTTACGGTGTTTTACAGTTTTTTTTCGGTAGGTCTTTCGTTTTGTTGCCATTACTTTTATTTTCAGTTGCGTTTATTTTTTACAAAGAAACAAATATAAATTAGGAAACGAATATGAATCAGTTTTTACTTCCAGCCAGAGAGAAGTGCATTGACATTATTGATTTTTCCTTTCAAACTCCTAAAATGAGCGGCTTCATTATATCAATTTATAAGTTGATAAATCAACAAGAGTTCTTATCAACGTTTATTCATTTTATTTTATACAAATCTTTAATGTGTATAAAGAGAGCACCAAATGATTAGCATTCAAGATCATTTTGGTGTTTGCAAACTGCATTATCACATATAATTATCTAAACAATAATGCCACGTTATTCTTCATTTTGGGGCATATGTTTGCCTATTATTTAAAATAAAATTGAAAATATTTGCCTATAACGCTAAAAAGATGACAATCATTATCTATTCTTTATAATTTACATATAGATGGTTACTTATCCATAAACGGTTTGGTAATAATAATTATCTCTTAATATTATTATATTTTGGTATAAATTCCTTCTATTAAATAATTTTCATAAGTATTAATTAAATTGATGTTTACAATGTTATAGAAAAAACTGGCTTGAGATGTAATCATAAGAGATGCAGTTATTTTTTGATGTTTTTATTGACAGGTTGACTATTTTCATAACATTCCAGTAAAAATTTTATAGATAATATAAATATTTTATCGACACTAGAGTCAGAATAACAGAGTTTACTCTTTTTAGCTTTTTCAACTAAGCTAAGATGGTGGACTATTATTTAAAATAATTATGTACACAACACGATTATCTCTCTCATTTTTTATCATAGTATGTTCATTAACATGACCAGCTTGTAAGTGTATAATTTTGATGTTAATTTTTTACTGAATAGACAATGTATCCCATTTTATACAGCGGAATTGTGCCATATTTATAAAAAAGCCAATGATATAGATCCAATACATGAATACTCAATTTTATAAAAAGCACATTTTATAAATTGTTTATAAAGCAACAGTGTATAAAATGCTTCTTTTATTGTATTTACCACTGCGGTACATTGATTGTCCATGATACGTTTTTTAATCAAATTATCATTTTTTTTATTTTTTATTTTTGTCATTATTTCATTTTTTGTAGCAGATCCAAGCAGTAACCATTCTTCTAGCCCCCAAAATAATGAGACAACAACGAGCGATGTGATTGTTGCTTTTAAGGAAGCCTTAAATGACTTAGGCGCATTTTGTGACCGTAATATAAAAACCTGCAAAGTAGGAAAATCCTTTTTAAGTTCACTTGGTGAGCGCGCATATTACGGTGCAAGAGCTGCTTATGAATATTTAGGGAACATATTAGGAAACAAAAATGATATCAGAGACTTCCCCTAATGTTTCTTACAAAATCGAAATACAAGAGTTCTTACAAAACCATGCAATGTTATCTTGAAATAAGGATTTTTAACGTTCTTCGTGTTATTTATGTTAGGAAGAATAAATATTTATTTTTTATAAGTGTATTCAAGAATGATTATTCAAACGAAACAGGACTAAAATAATGGCGGAAACAATCGGTAATATTATAGAGAACTTTTCGCTTTTGGATAATTGGGAAGATCGTTATCGTTATGTCATCGAGCTTGGCTATGAATTGCCACCTTTTCCAGAAAGCGCTCGAAACGATGCTCACAAAGTTCCTGGTTGTGTTAGCCAAGTGTGGCTTCTATCTTCACGTAATAACTCAAAAGATCCAATATTGACGTTTCAAGGTGATTCCGATGCTCATATTGTGCGTGGACTCATTTACATACTTCTTGCTTTTTATTCAGGCAAAAAAGCTTCTGAAATTCGCAATTCTGATGCTCAAGAGCTCTTTGAAAAACTTGGTTTAAATGAAAATCTTACACCACAACGATCAAATGGTTTGAAATCAATGATTAAACGGATTCGTAACGAAAGCTATATGTAATCCCCTTGGTAGAAATTGCTATATATACAAAAGCTTCACACAAAACATGTATACTAAAATCAACTTTATGCACGAAACCATTTTTTCGCAAAATAAGATTATTTAGTTTTTTTCCGTTTGCTTTTGCGTCCAAGCCCCATTTCTTTGGCCAAAGCCGATCGTGTTTTTGCATAATTAGGCGCCACCATAGGGTAAGAACTATCTAACTGCCATTTTTCACGATATTCCTCTGGCAACATTCCATAATGTGTCATGAGATGACGCTTTAGAGATTTAAACTTCTTTCCATCTTCAAGGCAAATGAGATAATCAGGAAATACTGAACGCTTCGGATTAACGGCAGGCCTTTGTTTTTCAACTTCGACTTCTGTTAACTCTAGATTCCCTGCTTTACGAAAAGCAGCATGGACATCAGCAATTAAACTTGGCACTTCAGTCGGTCGAATAGAATTATTACTCACGTAGGCAGCAACAATATCAGCAACCAATGTAATAACTAAATTGCTTTCAGTCTCTAAGACTGCACGATGTTCCATTCTTGTTTCCTTTAATTTAAAATTGAGTAATTCAAAATCGAGATATAGTGCATATACTCATGATATAAAGATCTCATGCACATGAGTTTCATATTGTACAAAAATCTTTTTTGTCAATTCAATTATTCTATAAAATTGCCAAAACACAAAAAAATCAAATAAATACCTATTTTTTGTCATAATATACAATAAGAAAAACGAAATTATTACATGCTAAAATATATTTTTACCCTATAACATATCATACATAATATATAATACATCACAAATATAAAAAAATATATGATAAAATTTATTTATTTTTTTTGAGAACGTAAAAATAAAATTACTAATTATAAAAATATAATATATAAATTATTATATTTTGTTTTGAATACTTATAGTTTAGTAAGTTTATGTTTAATAAGTTTTAAATTTGTTTTTATTATTTATATTTATAAAATTTAATAATAAAAAACATGATATATTATAAATATGACATAATAGTATTATTTATAATATAAAACTATTCATTAAAAGGAGATAGGACATTTTTATTTTTTATACAGTAATAATAATATTTTAGATATATTTATTCCTTTCTGTAAAATTATGCGATTATACTGTTTCAAAAAAAATCAATTCTTTTTCTAATAGTTTAATTGTTTTACCAGTCACTTTCATTATAAAAGTGGTGTTATATCCCTAGAAAACAATAGCTGTGATATGTAATGAACAGAAAGGTATTAGTTTTAAAAATTATCATGGTGCTATTTTTGCAAGTGAATAGAACTTATAGGTTTTTACACTTGCATCAATCATTGTGATTCTAACATATAAACGAAGCTATTAACATATTTTAATATAGGATTGTGTATGACTCGCACTTTTGCAATTCCTCCCAAAGCATCTAGAATCACTCATAAGGAAATATATCATGGTATTTTTCGTGATGATCCCTATCATTGGCTACGTGCGTCTAACTGGCAAGATGTTTTTAAAGATCCTAACTGTCTTGATCCCAATATTCGACATTATCTTGAAAAAGAAAATGCTTATCAATCAGCTCAAATGGCTGATACAAAACCATTACGAGATTTGCTTTTTACCGAAATGAAAAACAGGATCCAAGAGAATGATAGTTCTGTTCCTATAAAACATGGTCCTTTTGCTTACGGATTCTCTTATGTTACCGGAGGCCAACAACCACATTATTTTCGGACACCAAGGAATGGCGGAGAAAAAAACGTGTACCTTAATGGTGATGTCTTGGCAGAAGGCAAAGAATATTTCAAATTTGGTTCAGTTCAAGAATCTCCTGACCATACACATGTGGTATGGACCTATGATGACAAAGGATCAGAATTCTATACAGCTAAAATTCGTAATTTTGAGACATTGTCTGACTGTATGGACACAATTACTGATACATCTGGTCAAATTGTATGGGATGCTAGATCTGAAGGTTTTTTCTATACTAAGATGGATAAAAACCACCGACCTTCAGAGCTCTATTATCACCAATTAAACACAGATCAATCACAAGATAAGCTTATTTTTCGTGAAGACAATCCAGGTTTTTTCTTAGATGTAAGCGGTTCTAAGCTTAATGATGTTATTTATATTAATATTCATGATCATGAAACATCCGAGATCTGGTTAATTCCTGCTGAGGCGCCTTTTACTATTCCCCAATGTGTACGGAAACGACAAAAAGGTATTGAATATTCACTTACAGAAGGTGGTGATGTCTTTTATATTCTGACCAATTTAGATAATGCAAAAGATTTCAAAATTATGGTAGCGCCATATACATCTCCACAATCAGAAAATTGGTCTGAGTTTGTTCCACATCAGCTTGGGTGCCTAATATTATCCCATGATGCTTATCAAGATTTTCTTGTCTGGATCGAACGTTTTGAGGGGCTTCCACGTATAAAAGTAATGGAACGTACCACTAAACAAGTTAATTCCATTGCTTTTACTGAAGAGGCTTATTCTTTAGGTCTGCAAGGAGTTGCAGAATATAACAGTCCAACTATTCGTTTTTCCTATTCGTCTATGACAACACCTGATCAAGTGTTTGATTATGAGATGAAAAATTGTAAACGAATGCTTTTAAAAACGCAAATAATTCCCTCTGGGCATAATAAAGATGCATATGTAACACGACGTATTACAGCAATAGCAGACGATGGTGAGAAGATTCCTATTTCACTTTTTTATCACAAAAATACTCCCCTTGATGGTGGTGCGCCTTGTCTGCTTTACGGTTATGGTGCTTATGGGATCTCTATACCTGCCAGTTTCAATAGTAATGTACTTTCTCTAGTAAACAGAGGTTTTATTTACGCTATTGCTCATATTCGCGGAGGAAAAGAAAAGGGAGTAGAATGGTATGAGAAAGGAAAACATCTCTTTAAGCACAATACATTTACAGATTTTATTGCTTGTGGGCGTTACCTTGTAAACAATAAATTCACTTCTCACGACCGGCTGATTGCTCATGGTGGTTCAGCAGGGGGGATGTTGATGGGAGCCATTGCCAATATAGCTCCACAGGATTTTGCTGGGATCGTAGCAAATGTGCCTTTTGTTGATGTCTTAGCGACAATGTTAGATGCTTCATTGCCACTCACTCCTCCAGAATGGGCCGAATGGGGGAATCCTCTTGAATCAGAAGAAGATTATAAGCTTATTGCTTCCTATTCCCCTTACGATAATGTCAAAGCTCAAAACTATCCCCCTATACTTGTGATGGCAGGATTAACAGATCCTCGTGTAACTTACTGGGAGCCTGCAAAATGGGTGGCAAAATTACGAGACCTAAAAACAGACGATAATGCAATTTTATTACGTATTAATATGGATTCAGGGCACGCTGGTGCAGCTGGACGTTTTTCAAAGCTAGAAGAAGTTGCCTATATCTATGCATATATTCTAAAGATAGCAGGAAAAGACTTTTGCTAATCCATAATATTTTGGTATGAAAGTCTCCGATAATTTATTGGATTATAGGGACTTTCATACACTAAAAAATTATTGAGACAGTTTAAAATTCACATTCTTCATAAAGTTTCAAAACATAGTCCCAATTAATTAAATGGTCTACAAAGGCTTCGAGGTACTTCGGTCGAGTATTGCGATAATCAATGTAATAGGAATGTTCCCACACATCGACACCCAAAATAGGGTGAGCATTGTGAATTAAGGGATTTTCGCCATTAGGCGTTTTCATAATTTCAAGCTTGCCATCTTTAACAGCAACCCACGCCCATCCAGAACCAAATTGGGCACTAGCAGCAGCAATAAAATCAGCGCGGAATTTGTCGTAACCACCTAGATCAGCGTCAATAGCTTTTGCTAACTTTTCAGGAAGTTTTTGGCCACCACCATTTTTTTTCATCCAAAGCCAAAAGTGGTTATGATTGTAATACTGCGCTGCATTATTAAACAAACCAATATTTTTTCCAAAACTTTTTTTAACAATATCTTCAAGGCTTTCATTTTCTAAGCCTAACTCTTTCACAAAATTATTGGTGTTGGTAAGATAAGCGAGGTGATGCTTATCATGATGATATTCAAGCGTTTCGCGTGACATATAAGGCGAAAGGGCATCGTAATCATAAGGCAACGGGGGCAATTCAAAAGCCATTTAAAAATCTCCTCGATTCTAATTGTTAAGCTTATTTCATAAGCCTAATTTGCCATTTACCGCATTTAAAAGCAAATGTTGAATACCTAGTTTGTATGAAATAGTTTTAATGTCTCTCTTTTTGTAAAAGAAGCTTTTAGGAAATGTATATTCATCAATCAAAAAGGATATTGGTCTACATAAAGATTGCTTCTGAAGATTTTTTACATCTATGAGTGGGTAATAAATATCATTATCTTTTGAATAAAAAGTAAATGGAAATAGCTATTATTCCTTGTTTTTGTATCTCTATTTTTTCAAATACCATATAAAATGTTTTTAATTTTTGCAAAACTCTTCCAGTTTATGGGTGTATCATAATGTTTTCAACAGAATAATAAGTGTTATTTTTTAGGAAATATTTTTCAATGTGCTTGATTTTATTTTATGGTGCTACCCATGAATAATATAATGTAAAAATTAGTGGACATTACCATCTTTATGCTTAATGCAAGAGCACAGCAGCACTATCATACACTTACCGGTTGCCAATGTGGAGACAGTTTTTTTAATTGAGCAAGATGGGATTTTAATATATCAAGAAAAGTAAATCATATGCAAATTTATTAGATACATGAGTAAACTGCAAGATTTTCATTTTCTGTTCCTAGAAAATCAATACAAAGAGCAAAATAATTGATGGATAAATGGTTCCTACTTATGTTAAAATCACAACTGTATATCAGTTTCTGCTACGAATTTGTATCGATGGCAATGCCATACAAGACTCAGAAATTTTATGATAAAAAAGTAAAGTCTTTGATTTTCAGATATTGCGTCCAATCACAGGAATCGCTATAAGGTGCAGGAGTCGCTATAAAGCGTGTTTTTTTGGGGTATAGCCAAGCGGTAAGGCACCGGTTTTTGGTACCGGCATTCCCTGGTTCGAATCCAGGTACCCCAGCCAGTTCCGGTAAAATGTTAATAAAAGTTCGGCTTGAGAGTGGATCAATCCCCTTAACTATCTATTGCTATTCATAGAAAGTCTGGTAAGCTGAAAAACACCTATTTGTAGCGGGTTAGCTCTAAATATGGTAAGGTTCTCTTGCTATAGCTATCGCTTAAAGAGCTCTTTTAAAAGATTCTTTTCTATAAGACGAGGGGTAAATGATTTATGCGCACTTGCTTTAGAAAAACTATTTGGCTGGATTTTGCGCTCTATAGCAACACCAGCGTGCAATTTTTCGTATTCCACCATCTTCATTACGTCGTACAGCATAACAATAACGCTGATCAGGAAATATATTTCGTTGCATATCGCGTACAATATGAGCAGTATGGCCATAGGGTGCTACACAATCAATAAACCATACGTATTTTCCATTCTGCCAATTGGCATCAGGTAAAAATTCTCCCTTATCAAGCATAGATTGATGATTTTTCTCATCTAAAAAAGCCCAAGTGAT
This sequence comes from Bartonella sp. AP258QHHD, assembly GCF_042196145.1. Classification (NCBI taxonomy): domain Bacteria; kingdom Pseudomonadati; phylum Pseudomonadota; class Alphaproteobacteria; order Hyphomicrobiales; family Bartonellaceae; genus Bartonella; species Bartonella sp. AP258QHHD. Next base: position 56,891 of record NZ_JBHIPR010000054.1, on the reverse strand, counting down.
AAAGGCACAAAATTCTCCACATTCATTTTTATAGAGCTTGTATTGCCCAGTCTGTAAAGCTGGTCCTAAATTTCGTTCGATATCCCAGATTCGCCAGCGGCGGTATAAGGGAGATGTGAGCATTAAAACAACCATAGCTCCTAACGCTGTAAGAGGATCTATGAGTGAAGGTGATGAATTTTCATTTACAGACATTATCTTTCCTTTAGAGATTGTTCTAAAACTTTGGTAATAGGTTCAAAGAAATAGGAAATGAGACGCCGTTTTGAGGTAATGACATCCGTTGCCACAGTCATGCCAGGGATAAATTTAAGATGTTTGTTATTCAAAGTGATGTGATCTTGGTCAATTTTGATTAAAACAGCATAGACACCATTAATTTCTTTATTATAGCGCGCTGTAGCGCCTACATTAACGACTGTACCGTGGATAACACCGAAACGTTCAGGTGGAAAGGCAGAAAACTTGATGTAAGCACGTTGACCCTTTTCTAAAAAACCAATATCTCGATTATCAAAAAACGCTTCAACAATGAGACCACCTGCATCAGGGACAATACGCATAAGCGTTTTACCAGCTTCTACAAAGCCGCCCAAAGTATGGATACTTAAATCATCGATATGTCCATCAACAGGCGCATAGAGTGATAAGTGGTCAAGATGGTATTGAGTGCTATCAAGCTTTGCTTTTAATCCTTGAAGATTCAGTTCTGTTTCACGCGAAAGTTGCCGATAGCGGGCGATTTCATCGGAAATGAGACTTTTCCGTTGTTGGCGGAGGGTGTTTATTTCGGCGGCATTTTCTTCCAAACGTCTTTGATTGGTTAAAATTTCATGCTCGACATTTTTAAAATCATGTAAACGCTCTAAATAAACGGCTTGGCTAATGACTTTTGTTTCCATCAGGCTTTTTGCAGCTTTTAATTTTCCTTGGCTTAATTGACGATCATCTTCCAACCTATCTAATTGCGCATGTTGTGTTGCACCGCTGCGCTCGACGCGGTCCGCCTGTGCTTTTAGCGCTCTTAATTTATCTTGGAGAGATTGAAGGGTAGCGCTAATGAGTTTTTCCCCTTCTATTCTTGCAGTCGTGTTGCCAGAAGGAGGAGCTGGCAGATAGGCAAGCCCTTTGGTTACAAAATCTTTATCCAAAGGATTGCTTTCAGCAAGAAGTGTTGTAGGTATGTTATAAAGAAAAGAATAACCGGTATTCCACGGTAGGTTTGTGCAAATCAAAAAGGCCACACAGTATGGAGTTGTCCAGCCTTTTTATGCAAGCAAATGGGAAAATAACGCTCACTTTACAGCATTTTCTTAGAACTGATAACGTATTCCACCAGAAAAGCTCGCTCCTGTTATACCCGTTTTTTGTAGCTTTTGTTGGTAACTAACATCACCATGAAGTACGATATTGTGGGAGAGTTGTGCATTGATGCCCAAACCGCCTTCAATGGCAGTTCCGGCAGGATCAAGGTCAAATTCCTTACCAATCTGTATTTTCCCATCATCACTAAAGGTTTTAAGAAAGTTCACTTTTCCATAAAAAGAAAAGGGATAATCACTTTCGGCAGAAACAGTTTTAGTTAAACGTCCGCCAATCCGAACCAACCATTGGGAAGGATTTTTCATATCAATTTCTAGATTATCAGCATCTTTCATGGTGTCAAACGACAATTGTTGATAAACAATTTGTGCTTGTGGCTCAAACTCTATCCCTGCCATTCCTGTAGCAAATTCTTTTCCAATGGTAACCAAAGCGCTCAAGGTTTTGGCACCCTTCAAGTTTGCGGCATTCTTGATATCAGCCGTAGTGATATTTCCATCGATCATGCCATAGGAAGTTAGGACATCGACATATAAGCCATTGTTGTGTTGTATACTGCCATAAGCTGTAACCGCCCATTTATTGAGTGTGCTTTTGTCTGCACCCTCCATATCCTTAGGTGTGAAAGAGAGTTTCCCATAGGTTCCCATAAGTCCAAAATGCATGGTGATATTTTGGCTTTCCATTGCAGCTAATGCACCACCTGCTTGTACGGCAGCATAGCGAATATCAGCGCCATAGCCATATTTGAAGGGACCACGCTCAGAGGTTAAGGTAGCATTGCTACCATAGGGTGAAAAGAAGAAAGAATAATTTTGTGTTGTACGGATATCAGCTAACAATTTGCTTTGCTTAGTAATGTCGGTAAAACCAGCGTAGAAGAGAGCGTTAGGCATCACGATATAGCTTGCCACTTGCGGTACGACAGCTTCCACATGTGGACCAGGGACAGAGCCACCGGAACCGCTACCGCCACCGGAGTCAAGAAATGCTTTATGCAAGCGAAAATCCCAGAAGTTTTCATTTTTTTCATCAAAGAGGTTTTGCTCAATATTGGCTGTGCCATGGCGTGATTCTGGTCCATAAGCAGTTAGTGTGTATTTATAAGGCAAACCATCTCTTGTGATATAACCATTGGCTAATTTGAAGGAGTCTTCCATCGCTTTTCCAGAGACTTGGATAAGGGAAATACCGCCTGTATTCGAGGGGGCCGCAGCATTTTCTACACTGTTTTTATCCCCTACATCACTCTTGATATAAACTGTTGTTGTACCTGATGCATCGCCATGAATGAGAACGCGATCGGTTTTTTGATCATCTACAGCAACCCCATCGTTCCATGCCATGTTAAAGTGGATTTCTGCGTTTCCAGAAGCGTTATAGATCTCTGGAGTATCTTTTTTACCAGAACCGATATGTAATGTGTGATAATGGTTTTCTACTGGCTTTTCAAAAACAATTTTGCTGTCATTGAGGTTGAGTGCAGAAACATCAGAACGTGATCTTTGAGTGATATCAAGTAACTTGCCCGCATCATCTTTTTCTTTTGTGCTGGTGTTCACAAACCATGTTGGATTGTTTTTGAGATCAAAGCTTGTTTGTCCATTTTCGTCATTTCTTACACCACCTTGTAAGACAGAACGGTCTGCGGAGAGTGAAAAGATTTGATTAGGTTTTGGTGTATCATGGATTATCCCTACGAATAACCTATCGGCTCTGATTTCTGAATCTTTGAGGTTGAGTTTACCATTTGATGAATTGTTGGCAACAATACCCGTTCCATCTTCGATGAGAAGGTTTGTATTGGTCAGGTTTATTTCTAAAGTTTGATCGTTTTTTGAGTTATCAAAGCGTATCCCATTGCGCTGTGCTTTTGCAGAAATATCTGTGACATCAATATGTCCGCCATCTTTTACGACAAATGCTGCTCCTTTTGCACTTACACTCCCTCCCGTCATTGTGATTTTGGCTTCTTCACCATCTACATGGAGTCCGTAATTTTTAGATGTTACTGTGACATTATCATTTAAAGTAATTGTGCTACCTTGCAGAGTTTGTACTTCTCCACCAAAGGAACCTCCGCCCATTACTGTTATTTGGGAATTATCATTAGCCAAGAGAGCTTTTTCTGCATTCTTAACGGTTACATTATTTAAAGAAACCATGCTTCCTTTGTCAGCACTTATTCCTTTCTCCATAAGAAAGCCATCTTTACCGCTTGATATTTTCACATCTTTCAGCGTGTTTTCTTTGCTTGTGGTGTCAAGGAATAATGCACCTACTGCTTCGCCTTCTGTGATTTCAATAGATCCTCCTGTCATCTTGATTGTCGCATTATCACTTTGGGCTTTAACACCGATCGTAGCATTTTTAATTGTTGTGTTTCCATTCAATTCAATGGTACTGGAACCTCTTGCAAATGCGCCGAATTTTGTTCCTTTTCCATTTGCTGTGAGAGCAACGTCTTTAACATTAATATATCCACCAGCTTTTGTATATAATACACTATTGCTACCGGTAACAGTTCCCCCTGTCATAAAAATTTTTGATTGCTCACCAATTGCATGGAGGCCATCACCCTCAGATGATGTGATTTTAGCCTCATTGTCCAAAGTAATGGTACTACCGCTTTGAGCATTGATTGCATCTTCTTTTGCCTCAAAAGATCCACTAGAAACCATTACTTGAGATTTGTTATCTGCATAGATGCTGCGTTTTGCTTTTGTGACGGTTACATTATTTAAAGTAATTATGCCTTTTATAGCGGAGATTCCTTTCTCCATAAGAAAGCCATCTTTTCCACTTGATATTTTCACATCTTTCAGCGTGTTTTTTTTGCTTGCGGTGTCAAGGAATAATGCACCTACTGCTTCGCCTTCTGTGATTTCAATAGATCCTCCTGTCATTTGAATGACACCATTGTCTTTTGCTTCAAGTCCAATAACAGTCTCTTTAATGGTTGCATTATTATGCAAATCAATCATGCTGTTAGGACCAGTGGATTTTGCGCCTGTTCCTTTGTTATATGCGGTGAGAGTGATATCGGCGACATCAATATATCCGCCATTTTCTGTCAACAGAGCACTTTTTTTCCCCTTTACAGTTCCTCCAGTCATTGTGATTTTAGATTGTTCACCATCTGCATGGAGTCCATCATTTTTAGATGTTACTGTGACATTATCGTTTAAAGTAATGGTACTGCATTGTTTAGCTTGTACCTCACCGCCAAAGGAACTGACAGATATTATCACATGTGCATCAGAAGATGCTGCTACGGATAAATCTGCTTCATTAACGGTTACATTTTTTTAAGTAATTATGCCTTTTCTAGCGGAGATTCCTTTGCTCATCGAAGTGTTGTCTTTACCGCTTGATAATTTCACGTTTTCCAATATCGTTGTGCCACTGTCATCAGTGTCTGATATAACGCCATAATCGGCTGCAATAACACCTCCTATCATCTTAAATGTACTACCATGCCATATTCCAACACCACTATGCAGCTGAGTATCGTTTGCACTTTTAATGGTTGTATCCCATAACTCAATTGAAGATTGGGTTCTAAGGACTACAGCATCCAAATCGTTGTTTATTGGATGACCTCCGGTCAGTGTTAAGTTTTTACCGATGACTTTTCCACCATTTGTTGTTTGAATATATTCATAAGTCTTGTTTGATACGTTTTTTACTTCTCCTTTATCAACTTCAAGAGATTCAGCATGTACGTTGAGATTTTTGCCAAAAAGCATAATTGCTGCGATAGCTGTACAGGAGAGTAAAGATTTTTTAGACATAGCTGTTCCTCCCTTATAAGCTCCGCATGTTCTCCCCGCTTAGAAGTAAGGAAAATAAACAATTTAAATTTTAATTACAATACTTACCTATTAGTTAATTTGTTATTATTTGTCAAATATTATAAATTTACTTTTTAATAAAATAAATCATTTTTATTGTTTAATACATAGTATATTAATAGTTAATATATATTAATACTTAAAATATTTTAAATAAAAACATCAAATGAGAGACAAAACAATATTTTTGTTATGAAATAAGTTAGGATTGAGATATTTTCGTTTAAAAGCTTTGTCCTGAAAGAGTAAAAGCACTTTCAGTAATAAGTAATAATAGTGCAAACAAATGACAGGTTGGTAGGGATTTTTCTGTTGGAAGTAAGTACAAGTTTCTACTCATCATCTTGAGAAAGAGGAAGTGACGAGATTTCTGTATCAAGCGCATCCATAAAATCGATAATAAAAACAGCATTAGTCCCCAAATCTCTTGGCGAATAACGAGAAGCAGAACGCATATCAACAAAAGTTGTATCCCCTTCACCAGTTAAACGAATAACAATATCTGAAATAAAGCCAAGGTAAAAAGTTTTTGCCATTGTTTCAATATAAAGCGCATCTTCTTCACCTTTAAACTTTTTTTGAGCCACAACTGGCCAATCATACGCAGCTAAAACATTGAGAACGGATTCGCGAATACGGTCAGGTGATCCATCATAACGGCGCCCCGATATTTCTGGCCATTGTGACATCTGTAATGTTGTTTGTTCAGTCAAAACACTTTTGAGCGGTAAAGCAATGCACAAGCTTGTAGGCATAATTATGTGTCTACAAACTTGACAGGAAGGTTTAGGTGCATAATTTTACAAAATTATATATTTAATTTGGATTTTTTTTATGAATGAGATTATTAGTATTATTGTAGAATTATTATTTTCTATAGGTGCTTTATTTATATTTTTCTATACATTGTTTTCATATTATAAATCTAAAGGTTATAGTAAAAAGGAAATTTGGAAAAAAAATTTTGTTAAGAATATTTTTGTTCGTTATATTATTTTCTATAATATTTTTTATTTATATACGTTATTTCTATGAACAATGATTATTCATTATTAATTTATAATTATAGATTAATTTGGAAATTTTATTTTTATATTATTTTACTTTATTAACTTTTGTATGATATAATATATATTAATGTTTATTGTTTTTATATATATTTAATTTGGATTTTTTATGAGTGATATTATTCGTATTATTGCAGAATTATTATCTTCTACATGTGCTTTCTTTATATTTTTCTATGCAATGTTTTTACGGTATAAATTTAAAGGTTATAGTAACAAAGAAATTGTGAAAAAAATGTTTTTAAGCACATTTTTGTTCATTATATTTGTTATATTACTTTCTATAACAGTTTTTATTTGTATACGTTATTTATATGAAAAATGATTATTTATTATCTTTATATAATAATATTTTTGATATTTTATTTTCAATATTTGTTTTTATATTTTTATTAAGTTATAGATAAAGTGGTGAAAGTTGGAAAAATAGTATAAAGGAAGCAATTAAGACATTTAGTGGGTTATTTTTGGCGTTTTGTTTTATTTATGTTGCGTTTAAATATATTAGATATTAGTATTTATATTTAAATTATGTTTGATGAAAAATTATTTTCATTTAAATAAGTTTCTATTATTTGTAATAATATATATATATTTTTTTTATTATGAAATTTCTTTATAAAATTGAAATAATCATTTATTGTAAAATACAGATGAATTTATGTGTATTTTATTGTTAATTTTTTCTGTAACTATATTACATATGCATCATATTTTATGATAAATGTATTTCATCTTTCTTGATGAGGGTGTATTTTTCTATTTTCATTGGAAAAATGCGCCTGTAAGAAATGCTTAATTTCCTTATTAGAGAAGTCTTCTTTCCTACTTTTATGATGAGATTTCTGAGCATAAAAAATATATGTAAAATCAATTATAGTATTTAAGTTTAGAATTTGAATTCAAATATTTTATCTATATGTCACGCGCTAAAAAGAGGCTATAAGTTGCTTTTGGGTGTTTAAAGAACTTGTCAGTAATGCTTATGGCCGTCGAGAGACGATAAATGTTTTGTGCGTTTCTGCACGTCTCAAAATTTATTTTTGAAATAAGCTAATTTAGTAAATGTAACTTACTATACTTCTAACCTCTACTCATTATCTTCAGCAAGAGGAAGTGAGGCGATTTCTGTATCAAGTGCATCCATAAAATCGATAATAAAAGCAGCATTTGTCCCCAAATCTCTTGGCAAATAACGAGAAGTAGAACGCATATCAACAAAAGTTGTATCCCCTTCATCAGTTAAACGAATAACAATATCTAAAATAAAGCCAAGGTAAAAAGTTTTTGCTCTCGTTTCGATATAAATTTCATTTTCTTCGCCTTTGAATTCTCGTTGCGCTACAACAGGCCAATCATACGCAGCTAAAACATTAAGAACGGATTCGCGAATACGGTCAGGTGAGCCATCATAACGGCGCCCCGATATTTCTGGCCATTGTGACATCTGTATTGCTGCTTGTTCAGTCAAAACACTTTTGAGTGGTAAAGCATCGCTGGGACGTATTGTGCGAAAAAAAGCCGGTGGTCTTTGTGTATCGGTAGAAACGTCGTAAAGAGCCGGTAAGGTAAACCAAAGTCCAAAAAAGAGCATCAATGGTGTGGCTGTTATCAACGAATAAATGATCCCTTTTAAAGCTTTCATTCCCCCTAGAGCACCATAGACCCACAAACTATGAAGTGCTTTAATAGCCAGAAAAAGAGAAATAATTACACAGCCAGTAGAGATTCCGATCAAAATTATGAAGTCAGTTACGTTAATGACGGAAAAACGTTGTAAAATGACTGAAAATAATAAAATAAAGAACGACAATCCACCAAATCGAGGGGACCATACTGCTGCTCTTGAAACGAACCGAACATATCTCTTCTTCATGAAGTTTTTCCCCTCGATTGTAAACTATAAGCCAAGTTTTTTCAGAGTGCTATCTTACAAAAAGCTTCTGCTCATAAACCAAAAATAAAGCACTTATTTTTGAGGTCAAGGATGCGTAATGTCTTATAAGTTTCCAGCGGTTATTTTAGCACTTCATTGAAAGTGATCAGTATTTCTTCTATAGTTTATCATGTTATTGATGCGAATTTTATGGGAATGTTTGTAAATAAAAAGAAATAAACTCAAATAACAAGTTCTACGGTTGTTAGCAGCATATATTTTTAGAACTTTACTCTTGATTTTTCTCTTCTGATTGCGGGGAGTTTTTTCTGTCAGATAATGCGTATCAAATAGGATATGATGATGTGCAATAGAGATTTCATTCTATCTCAATAAAAAATTTAGGGATCTACAATCAGATAAATCTGAATTCGAATATTTGATTAATAGAGAAAAAAGATAACCATTTTGATAGGCTTCATGTATTTTATAGAAAGGAAGGTGTTGTACAAATGAGAGGTTAGTCCGTTTTTATTCATAAAATATGCGGCAGGTTGCAGATGAAAGAAAAGCTTCACTTTCTTTTTTTGCAAGGGAAGAAGGGACAAAAATACGTAAAATAACAAACCCTTCATTCAAATTTTTAGCAACCAAAACTGAATTGGCATTTTTTTTTAGGTTTTGATTTTTTGAGTTCTATGATTTGTATTGGTTTTCCAATAATAAGATCGAGTGTCGCATCAGGGGCGGTTCGGTCATTAAGGCTATAGAAAATAATTCCGTCGTGTGTGTAGGCTGCTAGTGACCAAAATTGGCGTGTTTTCAAAGCTTTTAAATGAACAGGTCCATTTTCAAGATTAAATCTGCAGACTTTAAGAAGAAAGAGTGGATCAGCAGATTGCTGAATAGGATTATTGGGCGTAAAATCAACAAATTGATAAGGGGCTCCGGATTTTTTTAGTGCTGTCCATATATTATTTTGTGCCCAATAGGGGATGAGAAAGAGAACGCAAATATGAACGATAATAGCGCCAATGATTGCAAGAAGTGCGGTATAAATAAATCTAGTCACAATTTATTTGTCCTGATGGGATTTGTTCTATTGATGGCATTGTAAGCTTTTGTAATGCCGTTGCAGAGATGATTGAGGTATCGTATAAGGTAAGAATAAGCCCGAATTCTTTTTGACTAACTGTTGCAAGCCAATTGCCGGCTTGCGGTGTGGGTGAAATATTGATGCGCAATGAGCCATCATGCTCATAGATAATATTGTCAGTGTGGAGTTCAAAAGGTATTTCTTTGGATGAAGTATAGGGTTTAAGGGATTTGTCAGCTGTATAAAGGGTAAAAAGACGGGTTTCAGGGATGGTGCCTTTGAGCAAATAATGACAGTGAGGATGAAGTGGACGCCCTTGGTTATCTTGCCAAATCTGGAATTGAATACCTTCAGTTCGTCCGAGTGAAACAATGCCTCGTTTAGCGGTGTGGGCGCGGGTATAAGGATCCATATTAGCGGTTCCCACCTGTGGATAAGCACTCCATTTTCCAATTCTAAAGAGTCCAAAATGAGGAAAGGAATTGAGCACATAATCGACACTCAGTGTTCCACATAAAATGGAAAAAGCGAAGATAAAAAAGAAAATGGTGATATTAAAAAACATCAGTGAATATCTTGAATTCAAAATGTTGAATCTCCAGTTGTTTTCATTTTCAAAGAAATTACAGATGTTTTTTTCAGATCTTTGTTAATCAATCGCACAATATTCAATGTTTCAGGAGAAAGCGTAGAGGGTATTGGAGGAGGAACTTCAGAATCTGCATGGGAAGAAAGTACTGGGGGCTGATAAGGAAGGAGAGAATCTTTAACACCATAGAGCTGTTTGAGCATGATATTTTGATGTGCAGCAAGCATGATGCGATGCCATATCATGGCAGGAACGCCACCCCCAAAAGCACGATTCATCGGTGAAAAGTTATCATTTCCCATCCATACCGCTCCTGTATAATTGCCTGTAAAGCCAACAAACCAAGCATCACGATAAGATTGTGATGTTCCAGTTTTCCCAGCGACGAGAGTCATGGGTAGAGCAGCACGCTTACCAGATCCTCGTGTCGTGACACCCACCATCATTTGGTTCATATAAGCTGTTGATTGTTCATTCAGAACTCGGTGTAGTTTTTTTCCGTTATGTTCGAAATCCCACACGACACGACCATCAATTGTTTTGATTTGCGTAAACCCATGACGATTACCAGCTATCCCGCCATTCGCAAAGACATTAAAGCCAGTTGCTTGATCCATGGGGGTCATGTTGGAAGTGCCCAGAACCATCGTTTTGTGTGATAAAATATGCGCGTTAATCCCCATATTCTTGATGAGATCTATGATGGGTTGGGTATCACGGTTAAGATATTGATAGGTGAGATACACAGGGACTGTATTAATAGAAAAAGCTAAAGCTGTTGCTAAATCAATTTTCCCCAAATAACGGCCAGAATTATTTTTTGGTGTCCAACCTCCCCAATTGATAGGAGCATCTAAAACGATTGTCGAGGGAGACAGTCCGTGTTCCAGTGCGGTTGCGTAAACATAAGGTTTGAATGAAGAACCAGTTTGCCGTCCGCCTTGTGTTGCTCTGTTAAATTGGCTCTTTTTATAATCTTGTCCTCCAACAATTGCGCATACGGCACCGTTATTATCGAGTATAACGGTGGCAGCTTGGGTTACGCGATATTGTTGACCATATTGATGTAAATGATATGCGATTGATTCTTCTGCTGCTTTTTGAATATTCGGATCAAGGGTCGTTTGAATAATGAAACTATGGCTTGGAAGTTGATTACGCATTTTTTTGACTTCCTCGAATGCCCAATCAAGAAAATAATCTGGCTGATTATTTTCTCTTTGGGGAAGTGCCTTAGCAGGGTGGCGATGCGCATTGATAATTTGGCTCTTCGTCATAAAGCCACTATTAACAAGATTAGAAAGGACGATATTGGCACGTGTTTGAGCTGCAAAGAGATGACTATGAGGAGCATATTTTGTTGGAGCTTTAAAGAGTCCTGCTAACATAGCAGATTCACTTAAAGAGACATGACGTATGTTTTTTCCAAAATAAAATTTTGCCGCTGCGGCAATACCAAAATTGTTTCCTCCCATATAGGCTCGGTCAAGGTAAAGTTGTAAAATCTGCTTTTTGCTAAAATTTGCTTCTAGCCAAAGAGCAAGATAAGCTTCTTTGATTTTACGTGTTATGGTTCTTTCGTTTGTTAAAAATAAATTTTTAGCCAATTGTTGTGTGAGAGTTGAACCACCTTGCACCACACCTTTAGCTTGCATATTTTGTGAAATTGCCCGTGTAAGTCCTTGAAAATCAATGCCCCAATGATCAAAAAAACGACGGTCTTCTGTAGCGAGAACCGCTTTAATAACAGTGTCAGGCATTTCTTCAACGGGGACAGAGATTGCCGGCAGTGCACCACGGTGCCCAATGGAATTTCCATAGCGATCTAGAAAAAGAATGGAAAAGTTTTTAGGAGAAGACCAATCTGTTTTGGTCAGTTCAAAAACAGAAATGCCCAAAATAGTGAAAAGAGTAAATCCCAACAACCCTAATGTCAGTATTTCATCGAGAACTTCAACGATAAAACGTTTCCATCCTTGAAGATGAAAATTTTGTGAGACGATTTTTGCCTTTTTCCAGAAAAAACTGTTAGCAGAACGAATGTGATAAAGCGCTGTGTCTAATCGTGCGTCTAATTCAATGAGAGCAGGACTATGAAATGGCTTACGGTGTTGCCCTTTCTTTTTTTTAAAAAAATCAAACATTTAAAGAGAGCCTATGGCAAAGCAATACAACCAAACAAATCTACAATAATTATATGGAGTAGAAGTATTTTTTTTCTATAGTTCTAACAGAGAAAGAATTTGTTTTAGAATTATGCATTTTTTGTAAGATAGTATATTAATATTTTATTATTTTATTGAATAAATTTTATTCTCATTATTAAAAATATTTTTTTGATTTTTTAAAAATTTGGAGTAATGTTAATATGTTCTTCTGTAAGATAGAGGATAAATTGTTTTCATTTGTGATTTTTTAATCGACTAAAAAAAACCATTATTTCTTTTATCCTTTATCAAGGAAGAGAAGAGATGGGTTATTGAAATATTTATGATGAAAAAAAAATTCTTGTTCGTAATAATAGCAGCTTTTTTAGGAGCAGATTCTGTTCTAGCTTCTGGGTGTGCTGAAGTAGGTAAGAAGGCTGCCGCACAAGAGAGCGGGGTTCTCGTCCGTTCAAAACCGGTTGTTCAGGATGGAAAGGACATGTGTGCAATTGTAGTTGTTGTACCAGCCCGTAATGGTGAAAAGTTACGTCGTGTTGAGTTTTTTGTTCCTGCTGATTAGTCTTTAGCAGATGGTGTTGTGATGCGTATCTTAATCGTTGAAGATGATCGGAATCTTCACCATCAATTAGCAGAAGCTGTAAGACGTGCAGGATATGTTTCCGATAGTGCTTTCGATGGTGAAGAGGCTTATTTTTTAGGGAGCACAGAGTCTTACGACGCGGTGATACTTGATATAGGTTTACCGCAGATTGATGGTATTAGTGTTGTTGAAAAGTGGCGTCAAGAAGGGCTCTCCATGCCTGTTTTAATGCTAACGGCGCGAGACCGTTGGTCTGATAAGGTGCGCGGTATTGATGCTGGAGCTGACGATTATGTTGTGAAGCCATTTCATTTGGAGGAGGTGATGGCGCGCTTGCGAGCATTAATTCGTCGCACTACGGGACATGCGACAAGTGCATTATGTTGCGGAAATGTTTTGTTGGATACAAAGACGTCTCGTGTTTTTGTGGATGGTCAATTGATTAAACTAACATCTTATGAATTCAGACTGCTTTCGTATCTCATGCATCATTGTGACAGGGTCATTTCAAGAACAGAGCTTACTGAACATCTTTATGATCAGGATTTTGATAAGGATTCGAATACGGTGGAAGTCTTTGTAGGTCGGTTACGGAAAAAGCTTGGAGTGAATTTGATTGAAACTATTCGAGGAATGGGATATCGCGTGAGAACGCGAGGTGATTAATGAATGTTTTTGAAGAGAATAATTGGTATAGGAGGTTCTTTTTTGTAATTACTCGATCTCTCAGTTTACGTGTTATGATCTTATCAACATTATGGGTTGTTATTTCTCTTTTATCGATTTCTGCAGTAAGTATTTTATTTTATAAGCGTTCGACTGAACAAAGCCTAGAGCGTATCCTTTCTGCTCAACTCTACAGTCTTATTGCAACAGTGACGGTGTCATCGGAAGGTACTTTGATAGGAGGGGCTGGGATTGATGATATTCGTTATTCTGATCCAACAACAGGATGGTATTGGGAAGTTGTTGCGATATCCCATAATTTAAAAGGAAGATTGACATCTCCCTCATTGGGAACAGGCGAGATATTTACACCAAGTGATGTTGATATACCTTTTGACAATAAATTCTTTCGCTCTTATCGGATAACGGGGAACAATGGTCAAAAGCTACAAGTGATTGAGAGTGATGTTGTTCTTGATAATAAAAATCATATTGCACGTTTTCGGCTTGTTGGGAATATCGATGAAGCTCATGCCCAGGTAAAGGAATTTAAGCGAACTTTGCAAATTTTTCTTTGGAGTTTCGGTATCGGGAGCGTTCTTATTAATATTGCTATTATTTTCTTTAGTTTTCAACCGTTGAAGCTTATTCGATATGCATTGAATGATATTCGCGAAGGAAGAGTTCATTATGTGAATACGGATTTAGTAAGCGAAGTGATGCCGCTTGTACAAGAGATGAATGCTCTCATTAATAATAATCAGCGTATTATCGAGCGATTTCGCACACAGGTTGGTAATCTCGCGCATTCATTGAAGACGCCTCTATCCGTGATTATGAATGAGACAGATAAGATGCGCGGAGAAAAGGCTAGTTTGTTGAGAGAGCAAACGCAAATAATGCAAGCTCAAATCAATCATTATCTTCAGCGTGCGCGGATTGCAGCACAATGCGATAGTGTTGTCTATCATACGTCTGTTCGCAGTGTGCTTGAACGCTTGGTGCGGGTTATGAAAAAGCTTAATCCTGAAAAACAAATTCAATTTATTATGGATGTTGATGATATTGTTTTTTCTGGAGAGAAGGAAGATTTAGAAGAAATTATAGGGAATTTGATTGAAAATGCTACTCAGTGGTCTCGCGCAAAGGTTTTGATCTCTTGTTGTTTAGAAGAAAATGCTGAAGAAACAGAATATTTTAGTATCTTTGTAGAAGATGATGGTCCTGGTTTAACAGAAGACAAAATTGATGAAGCATTAAAAAGGGGGCGGCGGTTTAATGAAAGTAAACTAGGGTCAGGCTTAGGGTTAGCAATTGTTTCAGATATGGTCAGTGAATATGGTGGGAATCTCTTTTTATCCCGTTCTGATTTGGGTGGGTTATATGCAAAAGTTTTATTACCTAAGATGGGAGAATAACATATTTTCTCCTTAAGCAAGAAATGTCTATAAAGTTTGTAAAGCAGTATTTTCAGATAATACATCAAAGAGTAGGGAAACATTGTTTTTAGTTTCTTTGTTTAATTGATATATATATAATAGATTTTATAATATTCTCCATGAAAAAATGAATTTTTATTAATTCACATCACTTTTCTCATGAAGAGGATAAAATGTAAGCGAGTTATTCTCTGTTCGTATTGGAAAAAAACGATATGCTCTTATTGATTTTTGCAGCATTTTTTCTGATTTTTCTGGCAAGTGTTCTTTTTCTTTCACTACGTTTTGATGATGAGATAAAAAAAGAATGGAAAGTTCAAACCGTGGATGGTTATAGAAGCCATAAGCGTATGATTGAGTTTAACAAGCTTTATATGCATTATAAAAAAAGAAATATTCTTAAGGCTTTAAGTATCTTGTTTGTTCTCCTTATGACATGGAATATTTATGGGCTGACAGGCAATCCAGAAGTGAAAAGTTATTTTTTTAGCGAATTAATGGATAAGGATCCTCAAACTCTTAGTAAGCAAGAAAAGCTTATTCGTTTACAAGTGCTTTTTTTCCGTGCACCTCATGATGGCAAGCTAGCAGATGCGTTAGCGGTAGGGTATCTCGAAGAAAGCCTTTTTCAAGAAGCAGTGAATACTTATTTAGATGCACTTCGTTTGAATGGAGAAACAGCTCCAAGGCTTGTAGGATACGGTTTAGCATTGGTTGGTTATGAAGGGGGAGTGATAACGCAAGAAGCGCAAAATGCTTTTCAAAAAGCAGCAGATTTAGCGCCAACAGATTTTTATCCACGTTTATTGTTAGCCGATGCATTGCATCAAGCAGGAAAAACTGCACAGGCAGTGCAATTTTTACAAAGCTTTCTTGATACAATGCCTGAAAATTTTTCAGGACAATCACGTGTTAAAAAAATGATGATTCAGTTACGTGATTTATCGAGTAAGCATACAAAGAAAAGAAATCTTGCACCTATGTAGAAGATGTGCAAAGCTCTTAAAAAATAAAATATTGATACTTAATTATAACGTATTTAAAATTTTTTCGCAGAGTGTCTATGAACAGTCAATCTTTAAAGAATTCTGCCTCATGGAAGGTTATTTTAGAGCAGCGAAAAAATAAGCGCTTACTGATCATATTATTATGTTGTTTGGTTATGACAATTGCAGCAAGTCTCATAGTGTATGCAATGCGTCATGCGGTCAGTTTTTTTAGAATGCCCTCTGAAATTACAAGAGAAGATATTTTAACGGAGCGCCCTTTGCGTTTGGGTGGCTTTGTTGAAAAGGGAACTGTTCAATATGTTGGAGAGAGAGGCGTTGTTTTTTTTGTAACGGATAACAAAAAACATGAAAAAGTAGTTTTCAATGGTGCCTTACCGGATCTTTTTCGTGAAGGTCAGGGGGTGATCGTAGAAGGGCATTTCGATAAACAGGGCTTTTTTATAGGGATGCGTATTTTAGCAAAACATGATGAAACTTATATGCCTAAAGAAACAGCTGATCGTTTGAAAAAACATTACATTATGGAGAAATAATTCGATTGTGCTTGTCGAACTGGGTCATATTTTTTTAGCTGCAGCATTTTCAGTAAGCTTATTAGGGGCATTTTTACCTGCTTTAGGTTTTTGGTGGAGAGAGCGTTTGTTAATGCAAACAGTTGTTCCTCTAACATATATCACTTTTACATTACTGCTTTTATCTTTTTTAGTGATAATTTATGCTTATGTCGTATCTGATTTTTCTGTTTTGAACGTTGTTGAGAATTCTCATTCAGAAAAACCGATGCTCTATAAAATTACAGGTGTTTGGGGCAACCACGAAGGCTCTATGTTGTTATGGGTTTTAAGTCTTGCTTTTTTTAGCGCATTGATGGCTTTTTTTAGCCAACATTTGCCAGAAGATTTTAAGACGCTTGTTTTAATTTGCCAAAGTTGGATTACAACTGCTTTTCTTTTATTTATTCTTTTTGTATCCAATCCATTTTTACGCGTAAATCCACCAGCATTGCAGGGAAATGGTCTCAATCCTCTTTTACAAGATATCGCATTAGCAATTCATCCACCGCTACTTTATTTAGGTTATGTCGGTTTTTCACTTTGTTTTTCTTTTGCCGTTGCGGCATTGATTATGGGACAGGTTGATAGAATTTGGGCGCGTGGGATTCGTCCGTGGCTTTTACTTGCTTGGTGTTTTTTGACATTGGGTATTATGGTTGGCTCTTATTGGGCTTATTATGAGCTAGGATGGGGGGGGTATTGGTTTTGGGATCCTGTTGAAAATGTTTCGTTTATGCCGTGGCTTTCAGGAACGGCTCTTTTACATTCTGCTCTTGTTCTCGAAAAACGAGAAATATTGAAAAGTTGGACTCTGTTTTTAGCGCTGCTTACTTTTTCCCTTTCTCTGATGGGAACTTTTCTTGTGCGTTCTGGGCTTTTAGTTTCTGTTCATAGTTTTGCTGTTGATCCAGCACGCGGGCAAGCAATTCTTGCTCTTTTATTTTTTTACGGGAGCTGCTTTTCTTCTTTTTGCTTTGCGTACCCCTATTTTAAAAACAGAAAGATTTTTTCAACCAATTTCACGTGAAGGGTTTATTGTTTTAAATAACTTGTTACTGACAACAATAACAGCAACAGTATTGATTGGTACGCTTTATCCTTATTTTATTGAGATATTAACAGGGCAAAAAATTTCTGTAGGGGCTGCTTTTTTTAATCTTACCTGTGGACCGCTAATGGTTTTGCTGTTGTTGTTTGTTCCATTTGGGACAATGATGGCATGGAAACGCGGTGATTTTCTTGCAGTTTTTGAACGCTTGTGGTTTGTTTTTGTATTGGTTGGTATCGTCTGTTTTATAATATTCTATGCGACATCTGTGCGTGATATTTTTGCAGTTTTAGGGATTGGGCTTTCAGCGTTTGTTTTTTTAGGCAGTTTAGCGGATCTATGGGGAAAGAGTGGATATGGCAAGAGAGCTTTTTCAGTACGCGTTAAGAGATTTCTTGGATTGCCATGGTCTACTTTTGGTGCAGCAATAGCACATATGGGATTAGGCGTTACATTATTTGGTATTGTTTGCGTAGCAAGTTTTGGGCAAGAACGTATTTTAATCATGAACGAAGGGGATAGGGTGACGATAGCGGATAAAACGCTTCATTTTGATGCAGTGTATGATGGTGTTGGTTCGAATTATTCGACAATGGAGTTTTATTTTAAAATATATGAAAATAAAAACATTGTAGGTCATGTAACAGCCTCAAAGCGATTTTATTCAAGCCAAAATACATCAATAACAGAAGTTGGTCTTAAAAATCATGGCTTATCACAGCTATATATTGTACCGGGACATATTGATAATCGGGGTCTCGTTGTGCACGTATGGTGGAAGCCTTATGTAATATGTATTTGGTTAGGGGCATTCATGATGGCTATGGGGGGATGTCTTTCTCTTTTGGGGTATTGGTTTCGCATTGGCATGTACAATAGGGTAGTGCTTGCTTTAAATTTTTGGAAAAGACATTGAGATGAAAAAAATTCTTTGGATTGTATTTTTTTTTAATTGCAACGTTTCCTTTTCGATTAGCAATAGCAGTAGAGCCGGATGAGATTTTAAAGAATAAGATTCTTGAAGCGCGAGCACGCCATATTTCATCGCATTTACGTTGTCCTGTTTGTCAAAATCAATCAATTGATGATTCAGATTCTGCTTTAGCACGTGATTTACGGCTTTTAATTCGGGAAAGGCTAAAAATGGGCTATAGTAATCAGCAAGTCACTGACTTTCTTGTTGAGCGATATGGTGAATTTATTCTCTTGAAACCACCATTGAATAAGATAACTTGGTTTTTATGGTTCTCGCCTTTGATCATTATTATCATTGGCGTAAGTATCATATTTTTCCACTTCAAACGAAATAATCATGAGTTATGTGAATGAAAAAGAACAGTCAAAAATGTCATTGCATTAAAAAAAATGTTACATAAAAGAAAAAAATCAGATCATCTGCAATGAGCAGACAATCTTATTGTAATTATATTAGGGAATACTGAAACCTTACAAAACTTTAATAATTTAGACAGAAAACGGTAAGGTCTGGTATTTTATAAGTGATCGGAATTGAAATAAAGGTATGATTGAATAGGAGCATAGAATAAATGGTTAAAAAGGCTTTCTTTAAAACATTTGTCGCAGTGAGTTTTTCTGCGATATTGGAAAGTGCACTGTTTTTTAGTGGATGTACATCAAGCTTGTGGATGACAAAGGCTCATGCAAGTTCTGTATTTACTTCGTTAATGCAACAACAGGGATTTGCCGATATTGTTGCTCAAGTGAAACCAGCCGTTGTAGCAGTACAAGTAAAGAGCAATAAAAAGAAAGAAGATAGGTTCTTTAGCAACTTTTTTAGTGGTCCAGGACTTGATCAATTACCAGATCAGCATCCTTTAAAAAGATTTTTTAAAGAGTTTTATGATTTTGATAAACCTAAAAATAAATTTCCGCACCAATCGCAGAGACTCCGTCCTGTTGCTTTTGGATCGGGTTTTTTTATTTCGTCTGATGGTTACATTGTGACCAATGATCATGTGATTTCTGACGGAACAAGTTATACTGTTGTTCTTGATGATGGTACAGAATTGAACGCAAAGCTCATTGGGAAAGACCCCAAAACCGACCTTGCCGTATTAAAAGTGAATGATAAAAGAAAATTTTCTTATGTTGATTTTGGTGATGATTCAAAGCTTCGTGTTGGGGATTGGGTTGTTGCCATTGGGAATCCATTTGGTCTTGGTGGAACTGTGACAGCAGGTATTGTTTCTGCACGTGGACGTGATATTGGCACTGGTGTGTACGATGATTTTATTCAGATTGATGCTGCTGTTAATAGAGGAAACTCTGGTGGTCCAACGTTTGATCTTAATGGAAAGGTTGTTGGGGTTAATACAGCAATTTTTTCTCCTTCTGGAGGAAATGTTGGGATTGCTTTTGCTATTCCAGCAGCGACTGTAAAACAGGTTGTACAACAACTTATTGAAAAAGGTTCAGTTCAACGTGGTTGGTTAGGTGTTCAGATTCAGCCGGTAACAAAGGAGATTTCCGATTCAATAGGATTGAAAGAAGCCAAAGGTGCTTTGGTTACTGATCCGTTAAAAGGACCGGCAGAAAAGGCTGGTATTAAAGCGGGTGATGTAATTATTTCAGTGAATAATGAAAAAGTTGCTGATGCGCGTGAGCTGGCGAAACGTATTGCAAATATTAAACCAGGAGAAATGGTAACCATAGGGATTTGGAGATCAGGTAAGGAGGAGAGTATAAAGGTTAAACTCGCTTCAATGTCTGAAGATGAAAGTAAGAAAGAGACTTCAAAATATTCAAATGGACAGAGTGATTTAGATGAAACATTGGAAGATTATGGTTTGATTGTTATGCCTTCTGATGATGGTGTAGGGGTTGTCGTAACGGATGTCGATACCGATTCAGATGCTGCAGATAAAGGGATACGCCCTGGTGATATCATTGTGACAGTAAATAATAAACCAGTTAAACGAGTCTCTGATATTATTAACACAATCAAAAATGCTCAGCAGTTAGGACGAAAGGCTATACTCTTACAAGTGCGAACAAATGATCAAAATCGTTTTGTTGCTCTTCCAATTTTCAAAAAATAAAGCTTTAGTTGTAGGACAAATATTTATTAAACATTTGTCCTACAACATAATAAAATAATGGAGATACGTTTTATGAAGATACTCGTTATTGAAGATGATCATGAGACGGGGCATTATCTCGAAAAAGCATTTTTGGAAGTAGGGCATTCTGTTGATGTTGCTTATGATGGAGATACGGGATACGCTTTAGCAACCACGGAAAATTATGACGTTATGGTTGTTGACCGAATGCTTTTGCATCGTGATGGTCTTTCTATTATTGCTGAATTGCGCGCTAAAGGCAATGAAACACCGGTTCTTATTCTGTCTGCTTTAGGGCAAGTTAATGATCGTGTAACGGGGCTGCGTGCAGGGGGAGATGATTATTTGACAAAGCCTTATGCTTTTTCTGAACTTCTTGCGCGTGTTGAAGTTTTACAACGGCGGAAAAATCCTAAAGAAGCAGAAACTGTTTACTGTGTAGGTAATCTTGAGCTTGATCGGTTAGCACATACGGTAAAACGAGGTGATAGAAACATTCTATTGCAACCACGAGAGTTTCGTTTACTTGAATATTTGATGCGTTATGCGGGGCAGGTTGTTACACGCACTATGCTTTTGGAAAACGTTTGGAATTACCATTTTGATCCACAAACGAATGTCATTGATGTCCATATCTCTCGTTTGAGAGCCAAAATTGAAAAAGATTTTGATGTTCCCCTTCTCCATACAGTGCGTGGAGCTGGATATATGCTGAAAGTACCAGATAACAAAGCATGAATCGTTTGATTAATATAATGCGCACGACGGCGCTAAGGCTTTCAGCACTTTACATTTTATTGTTTGGATTGGTGGCAACAGGACTTTCTATTTATATGACGGCATTTTCTGCTTCATTGTTAACAGAGCAAACTGAACAGGCTTTACATGAAGAATTAAAGTATATTGAAAATGCTTATAATTATGGGGGATTATCCTTATTAATGCGCACTATTGATTATCGTTCAAGACAACCAGGAGCATTTCTTTATCTTGTTACAGATTCTATGGGGCGTATTTTAGCAGGAAATGTAGCACGTATTGAATTAGGTCTTTTGAATCAGAGTGGTTTTATTTCTACCTCTTTTTTGTATTCCCGTTTTGGAGAACATGGCAAAACAAGTGAACATCGCGCTTTGGCGGTTATTGTTGATTTACCTAATGCTATGAAGATTCTTATAGGACGTGATTTGGATGAGCCAGAACGTTTTGCTGTTGTTATTCGCAAAGCTGTGATCATTGCACTTGCTGCAATGGTTGGAGGCGCTTTACTCATATGGTTTTTTGTTGGCAGGAGAGCTTTACAAAGGATTGATCATGTAACGGCTGCATCACAGCGCTTGATGGATGGTGATTTCAGTGGGCGTTTACCTGTTTCTGGAGTAGGGGATGAGTTTGATCGATTGTCAACCAATCTTAATGTTATGTTAGACCGCATTGAAGAGTTAAATATTGGTTTACGTCAAGTATCAGATAATATTGCTCATGATCTGAAAACGCCGTTAACGCGTCTTAGAAATCGCGCTGAAGAAGCGCTTTCAGGAAATAAGACAAAGCTTGAATATCGTCAGGTCCTTGATAGGGTTATTGCAGAATCAGATCAACTTATTTGTACGTTCAATGCGATTTTAATGATTTCACGTATTGAGGCCAGCAGTGCAATTGAACATCTTGAAATGATGAATATGAAACTGATTATTGAGGATGCTGTTGAGCTTTACGAACCTTTTGCTGAAGAGTCAGGTGTTTTACTTCAGTTGGGAGATATATTTGATAAAGAGCTAAAATTGAATCGTGAGCTTGTTGCACAATCAATTTTTAATCTTATAGATAATGCAATTAAATATGCGCCTAAAGGTGGAAGGCAAGCGAAGGTTTGCTTATCAATGGAATATCGTGATGAACATTTATTAGTTGTTGTGAGCGATAATGGACCAGGAATAGCAGAGGATAAACGTGAAAAAGTGACA
The DNA here is from genome assembly GCF_042196145.1 of Bartonella sp. AP258QHHD. Classification (NCBI taxonomy): domain Bacteria; kingdom Pseudomonadati; phylum Pseudomonadota; class Alphaproteobacteria; order Hyphomicrobiales; family Bartonellaceae; genus Bartonella; species Bartonella sp. AP258QHHD. The sequence goes on along the minus strand of NZ_JBHIPR010000054.1, from coordinate 34,574 downwards.
GAACGATTTGTTCGTCTTGAAGAAAGCCGCACACAACCTGGGTTTGGGATTGGTTTAAGTATAGCAAAAGCGGTTATGAAGCTTCACGGGGGTGAATTGTTACTTGAAAATGCAAATCCAGGGCTTAGGGCTGTTTTGTTATTTCCTTAAAGATATTTTTCTTCACTTTCATACGTAACAACTATTTTAAAAGTATAAAGCAATAGAAAGGAAAGCAAAATGCTTTTCAAGGGAGCAGAGATGAAACAAGCTTTTTTAAAAACACAGCTTCTCCCTTTATGTCCTCTCGATAAAAGTGGTTCCCAATGGTTAAAAGACATGGAAGAACAAGCAAGGAAAGAAGGTTTAGAATCGCTTGTTTCCATCATTTCAGAGAGTGGAACGCAGATTGATTTTATCAGTTCGGTTATGACCTTATCTCCTTTTTTGCGTGAGGTTTTAATTGCCAACCCATCATATCTTAGTGCTTTATTAAATGTTGATATAGAAACAAGGCTGAGCGAAATTATAGATGATATTACAGCTATTGATAAAGATGAAGCTATAAATGAAACTTCATTGATGGCTGCTTTAAGGCGCAAAAAACGAGAAGCGCATGTTCTTATTGCTTTAGCTGATTTGGGTGGTGTTTTTACTTACGAAGTTTCATGTGCTTGGTTGACACGTTTGGGCGAAGCAGCATTAAGTGTAGCACTACGTTTTCTATTAAGAGAAGCGCATGATCATGGTAAGATCAATTTATTAAGCCGTGAGAATCCAGAAAAAGACTGTGGTTTAATTATTTTAGGGATGGGAAAGTTAGGAGCAGGGGAACTTAATTATTCTTCTGATATTGATCTTATTGTTTTCATTGATGAAACATCACCTCATATTGGTAATCTTTCTGAAAGTGTTGACGTATTTTCTAAAATGGTACGCCGATTAATCCGTATCATTCAAGAACGCACTGCGGAAGGATATGTTTTTCGTCTTGATTTTCGTCTTCGTCCAGATCCAGGTTCAACCCCTTTGGCCTTACCAGTAAGGACTGCATTGCGTTATTACGAAGGGCGTGGGCAAAATTGGGAACGAGCAGCCATGATTAAAGCACGTCCAGTTGCTGGTGATAAGAGGGCAGGTTTTAACTTTCTCAAAGAGCTTTTTCCCTATGTGTGGCGGAAATATTTAGATTATGCTGCTATTGCTGATATTCATTCGATCAAACGTCAAATTCATGCGCATAAAAATTACGGTCAAATTGCAGCTTATGGGCATAATATAAAGTTAGGTCGTGGTGGTATTCGTGAGATTGAGTTTTTTGTTCAGACACAGCAGCTCATTGCTGGTGGACGTTTTCCTCAATTACGTGGACGTCAGACAGTTGCAATGTTAGCAGAACTTCACACGCTTGGTTGGATCAGTGAGAAAACGAGAAATAGCCTTATAAAAAGTTATGCTTTTCTTCGAAATGTGGAACATCGTATTCAAATGCTTTTCGATGAACAAACACATCTTCTTCCAAATGATACTGCTCAATTCACGAGTGTTGCCTATTTAATGGGTTATCAAGACAGGAGCAGTTTTATCCGTGATTTATTAAAAACACTTCAGATTGTTGAAAAACATTATGCTGCACTGTTTGAGAATGAGCAAGAACTTGGTTTAGAAATTGGTAATTTAGTTTTTACCGGTGAAGAAGATGATCCGGAGACATTAATAACGTTAAGCCGTTTAGGCTTCGAAAGAGCAAGTGATATTTGTCGTATTATGCGCACGCTCCATTTTGGTCGTTATAAAGCAACGCAATCAGCCGAAGCACGCGAGAGATTAACGGAATTAACACCAGCTCTTTTGAAAGCTTTTGGTGGGACAAAACGAGCTGATGAGGCGATGTTACGTTTTGATGGTTTTTTACAGGGCTTACCTTCAGGAATTCAGCTTTTTAGTCTTTTGCAGTCTAATCCTTCTCTTTTGGATATGCTTGTCCTTATTATGGGGGCTGCTCCACGTCTTGCAGAAATTATTGCACGCAGGTCCCATGTTTTTGATGGAATGTTAGATCCGAATATTCTTTCAGAATTACCGACCAAAACGTACTTAGAAAAACGGCTTGAATATTTTCTTGAAAATGTTCTTTCTTATGAGGAAATTCTTGATCATTTAAGGATTTTTGCAGATGAACAACGTTTTTTGATTGGTATTCGAATTTTAAACGGTACAATTACAGGAGAAAGAGCGGGTTTTGCTTTTACTGCGCTTGCTGATCTTATGATTACAAAAACATTTGCTACCGTTCAAGAGGAATTTTCTCGTCTTCATGGTCGTATTAAAGGAGGGCGTGTTGGCATATTGGGTATGGGGAAGCTTGGAAGTCGCGAATTAACAGCAGATTCCGATGTTGACCTCGTTTTGCTTTATGAACACGATGATGATGCAGAAATATCTGATGGAGAAAAGCCTCTTTATATCTCTCAATATTATACGCGTTTAGCACAGCGCCTCGTTTCTGCTTTATCCACTCTTACAAGCCAAGGTATTCTTTATGTCGTTGATTTAAGGTTACGGCCATTAGGCAATAAAGGACCTATTGCTGTTTCTTTTCCATTTTTTAAAAAGTATTATCGCCAAGAAGCATGGATATGGGAATATCTTGCTTTAACAAGGGCTCGAGGCATTGCAGGAGACCCTGATTTTTTACAAAAGCTAGAAAATGAAGTGTGTGCAATTATTGCTATTTCTCGTGATAAGAAGGAAGTTGCAAAAGAAGTATGTGAAATGCGTGCCTTGATTGCAAAAGAAAAGCCGCCAAAAAATCAATGGGATTTAAAAACGATGTCTGGTGGCATTATGGATTTGGAGTTTATTGCTCAATTTTCTCTTATTACGCATGTCATTGAGTTTCAAATTGGAGCGACGACAGCGGATATTTTAGATCACTTACCAAACAGTTTTCTTAATCAGTCATGTATTGCTGATTTACATTATGCCTATCGTCTTTATACAAATTTGAGTCAAATTATACGGCTTTGCTTAAATGATTCTCTTGATCCCAATGACATGCCACCTGGATTAAGTGACCTTTTGTTGAATAGTGTTGGGGAACCTGATTTGCTTCGTGTTGAAAAATTAATTGCAGAAACTGGGCAATTGGTCTGTTCAGTTTTTACAAAAATCATGAAATATTAAAATAATTCTATAAGAATAAATAAAAATTATTAATTCCATTTTTATATATTAATTTTTGTCTTTCATTTCATAGACGCTTGAGAGGGTTAGAGTGAAGTTCTCTACTGTTTTTTCAAGTGTGATGAAAAAATTCTCCATTCTAGGTATCATTCTTTATACAAAAAGCGGTGAGTGATTAATTTAGTGAATCATATTTTTTATGAGCGTTATCTCATTTTTTCAAAAAATTGACATTATAATTATTTATATAATTCCAAGTAATAATGATCAATATGAAGCTATAAAAGCTACTATAGATTAATAGCTTCTGGAAATTATAAATAATATTTAAGCTTTATTTAAAACTAATTTTAATTTTTTAACTGTGTCATTTTTGCTATAGATTTTTTCAAAAAATTGTGAAACGATTTACCATTATTTATGTATCACATTAGCTTTTAGGGGAGCAATTATGATTACAAAGTATTTAGCCTCGACATCTATATTTTCTTTAATTTCAATTTCTGTAGTACAGGCGTCGGATATCGTTATTCCTGAACAACCTGTTCCTGTTATTCCAGCACCTGCTTTGTCTTGGACAGGATTTTATCTTGGAGGACAGATTGGTAACTTTTCAGGTAAAACAACTGCAAGTTATTTAAAACATGAGACAGGGATATGGAATCCAATTGGAAAGGAGAATTTACCTAAACTTTCTGGTTTTATCGGGGGAGTTTATGCAGGTTCCAATATTGATATCGATAATAGTTTTATTATAGGTATTGATACAGATATTATGTGGTTTGGTAAAAAGGATTCTAAAGATGTCAATCTACCGAAAAAAAGTCCAACTGAAGAAACACCAAAACTTGTAGAAAAAACAAGTCTAACAAGAGATTTGCATGAGGAGGATTCGACAACACCTATTAAAGCTGTACGTCATACTTTAAAACAAAAATGGGCTGGTGCTACACGGGTGAGAGTTGGTTTTGCGATTGAGCGTATGATGCCTTATATTTCTGGAGGGATTGCTTATACGCAGCTTCAGAATATTTTTGCGGCAGTAGCTGATAGCAAAAATGGAGAAGTTGATTTTTCTGATTGGTTGCATGATGAAAAAAAGACCATGATTGGTTATACCCTTGGAGGTGGTATTGATTTTGCAATGACTGATAATATTATTGTACGTGCAGAATATCGTTATTCAGATTTTGGCAAAAAGAAGTTCATACAGGATAAATTTGAAATGGGCTACAAGACAAATGATTTTCGTGTGGGTGTAGCTTATAAATTTTAATTTTTTGCAGAATTAAACACTTCAAAAGTCTCATTTTCGAATGAGGCTTTTATTTTTCAGATATGTTCTAGTAAATATCCTTTACTCAAAAGAGCTACTATTTTATTCGAACAATACTTTGATTTGTAAACATAAATTACTTTTTGTCATGTTGAGTGAGAGACCCAAGTGTCATAAGATTTTCTCATTTTAATTGAACCGATCAAAACCATGTCTTTTGCACGTCAAAAAGAGGGGGCGTCGTGAGATAAAAACATTAAAGAAAGAATAAAAATGCTTCTTATGAACCATTTTAAGTGCTAAAGGCTGTCGCTACATTAGGGGGTGGCAAAGTGTGAGATTTTGATACTAGCTTGCTTTTCCATAAACGTGAAGATGGTGTTGCTAAATGGACTTAACATTACATCATTCATAGGTACCGTCGGGAAATGGGTTTGGGTGCTTTAAAAGATGCTTTTTTAAACCAACATGTGAATTGGCAAGCTAATGGCATTTTATTTTATTTGAAAGATTTTTCATACAATCAACTTTTCTGTTTTGCGGTATCGTAAAATATTTTATTTAATAACAAAAAGCTCGCAAAAAAACTCTAAAGAACGTAAAATTACATCCGCAATATAATTCAATAATAAAATAATTATAAAGAGTATTATAAAGTGATTTATAGGAAAAAATAGAGAGAAAATTAGGAATTTATTGAGACATAAAAAACATTATTACCTATGTCTGTTATCGAAATATAATCTATTATTTTCCTAATTTTTTAATGTACGATAATAAATTTCGAGTGAAATAGTAATGGATCATTTCAAATCTATTTACGATAAATCAATCAACATCATTTGTTTATGAATCACAAGTAGGTTGGGTTATTTAAATTATATACTTTAGTTATTATTTGGCTTTTTTAGCCATTGATTTTCAGGTATAGAAGCTGAATGAGCTTCTCTATTATTCTATAAAATATCATCATTGTAATAATATAAGGATTTTAGGCATTAGATGCTTTTGGAGGAGTGGATGATGAAATTCAAAGCAGGGTTTATGTGTAGAGCTTTGTGAAGTAAATCACATGCGCAATTAGCAGCTGGAACCCGTGAGACAAGAATCCGAATTATTTATAAATCAGATGTGGTAGAATTTTCGTCCTTTAGAGCGGGAAGGAAGAAAACCGATAAGTTTGTAAAAAGCTAGTCACATAAGTGGGGCAGCAGATGGAACTGTCTGAGAAAAATTGATCTATTGACAGAGAAGGTGAAACTTTATCTTTTAAGGAGAAAAAGGGAAATAAGAATTATGATTTCCAAAGGGATGTGAAATAAAAATGTTTTTATTTTTGGTTGTTTGGGCAACTATGAAGGTGTTTAAAGATTAATTTTTTCAGTACATGCAATCTCGTTTTTGGGGTTGATAATGCTATAACGTTGTAATTGGCAATGCCATTGATTTTGTAAGCGTTCAATGGAAAATAAATTAAAGCCTGCGGGCGGTTTTTTATCACCAAAAGCTTGTGATGCGGAAGGAACACCAACAATAGGAATTTTTTTAATTGGTCCTTCAATGTAATTCAATGTGGGTAAATGAGTATGTCCGTGAAGAATAAGCTCACAACCGTGGTATTTGATAATGTCTAGAAAACGTTTTATATCCCGTAGTTTTTTATGCCAAGACGTTGCCTTTGGAAAGGGGGGGTGGTGAATCATGACGACACGAAAAAGGTTGCGCTGTGCTGCTTCCTTTAAAAAGAGCGGTAAAGTTTGCGCTTGCATTTTACCAAAATAGCCAGAAGCTTGAAAAGGCAATGTCGCAATGGCTGAAGAAGCTGCTATGATGGCAACATCTTTGCGAATGCGCATATAAGGAAAGGCACTTTTTTGAGGGATGTCACCTGTAATCCAAGGTTTAAAGAGAGTGCATGCTTTTTGTAAAGCGCCGCGGACATAGGCATCGTGATTTCCAAATGTCAAAGAAATATCTTGAGGTTTTCCTAGGTTAAGTAGCCAACGATGAGCTTGTACAAATTCTTTATCGAGAGCAAGATTTACAAGATCACCAGAGATCACAAGGTGATCAGGTTTTGTTTTGTTCAAGGCATCTATTAAAGTTTCTAGGACATCTGTTGCCATCTGACTCTTACGTTTTTTTTGCCAGTTCAGATAACCGGTAAGACGTTTCCCAGAAAGTTCAAAAAGGGAAGGTTGCGGGAGAGGGGAAAGATGTACATCCGATATATGGGCAAGATAAAACATAAAAGCTCGTAAAGTATTAAAAACGATTTAAAGAATAAACATAAGATAAGTTAGTGCTTAAAGGCAAGAAAGATTGTAAAATGAAAATTAGCTTGCAAAAAAGAATGTCTCAAGCGGAATGTTCCAAATAGAATATCCCTAATAAAATATCATTGTGTTGTAGATTCACATATTTGTAAAAAAAACATTTCTCAATGCGTTTGAGCTAATTTCACGATGGTACTCGATATTATAATGGAAAGCTTCTGTGAACTATATAGGGCTTACTGTACACTACCATCTCTACACTTATACAAGGTGCAAATAAAAAACATCATACTATTTTCCCCCAATTTTATGAAAATCCTTGCTTTGCTTTAATAGGATTCATAAGAGGTATTTCACTCTTTTCTTCAATGGTTTCTATCCATACAGCATCCCTTCTAATAATACGCAAGAGAATGTTTTTTATTGTTTTAATATGAGGATATTGGAAATAAGGAGAATTCCACTGTATTTTGAGTTATAAATCAATACGTTATCTAATTACAAAAGACAAGTAAATACGTAAAAAGATAAGCTGAATTTTAAAACTATTATACGAAATCTCAGACTTTTTAACGGCCTTCATAATACCACATGCTGCTCAACAGTAAAAGGCAAGCAAGCAGTGCAAAAAAACCAGAAAATATCGAAAAATAAAAGGTATTGATTAAACGGGTTTCTGTTGCTTCTTTCAGAACAATTGAATGTGCTGGGGAAGAGGACGGACTTGTTTTTGATTGAATCAGCTTAAATGGAGGAAGATGAATGTTTTCTTTTCCTTCAGGGTGTAAACGTCCGATGTAGCCACCAGTGTGCTTAATAATGGGGGCTAGTTTTTCTTGTGTTGAAATCAAGTCAAACAACTCAAGATTATCGAGCATCCCTACAGAAGAAAGTATTGTTAAACCGCCATTTTTAATGTTAAAAATTCCTGTCTCATCAGTGGTCACAGTTGCAGTAAAAAGGCCTTCTTTCTCTTTGGTCAGAGTAATATTTTCTTTTTTTCCAGAGGGAAAGATTATTTCAGCGGGTTCTGGATGGTCTTTTAGAGTTTGGCGGCGAATTGTTAAATGATGATGGCTGCTAGTCGCACTTAATTTTTCTTCCTCAAGTTCTGGTTCTTTCATGAGCCAATGGGCAATACGACGATAAAGAGCAGCATAAGGACCACCGCCTTCGAAACCTCGTGCCCAAAGCCAACTTTCATCAGAAAGCAACATGCCCACACGTCCTTTATCAACATGGGAGAGAAGTAAAAGTGGTTGTTCATCCGCTCCTTTCATGAGGGCGATTCCGTTATTTATGTTTTGAATAGCAATTTGTCGCAACCATTGCCCCCATTGAGAAGCGGGAAGGTTAAGTGTTGCAAGACCCCTTGTGACAGGATGGCGCTCACCTTCTTTGGTTAATGTGGGGCGAAAAGGTTTTTCAATAATAGTTCCATTGGGCAATGCCGGTAGAATGCTTATTAAAGGTGTTTTCGCAAGTGAGTTTTTTTGGGTAAATTCAGGTCCTGTTACCATCAACAATGCACCCCCCTTTTGTACATATTGGGCGATATAATCATAATAGATTAAGGGGAGAACAGTAGAGTGCTGGTAGCCATCAAGGATGATGAGATCAAAGTTATTAATTTCTTCAACAAAGAGTTTTCTTGTGGGAAAGACCACTAAGGATAATTGGCTTGAGGGCGTATTATCTGCTTTGGTGGGGGGACGCAAAATAGTAAAGTGAACAAGATCAATATTGGAGTCACCTTTCAAAAGGTCTCGCCATGTCCGTTCTCCATTATAAGGAGCACCTGAAATAAGAAGAACGCGTAAATTTTCTCTGATTCCTTCAATAATTGTTATGGCGCGGTTGTTTTCCAAGCTTAGTTCACCTTTGTGTGGATCAGTTATAACTTGGATAATATTTTTTTCAGCATGAGGAAGGGTAATTTCAGTTTGAAAAATCACGCCAGGAGTTACAGAATAATGGCCAATGTCTTGTCCATTGACGCTTAGTGTAATATTTGCTTTCTCTGATATTGTTTTTTTGGCGGGGCCTTTATCTTCTACCAAAATGGAGAGCGTTTGTGGTTTGTTGACAAGGGCAAAGCGTGGAGGAGAAATAAACTTGATTTGGCGATCAAATTCATCTGAGTATCCTGTAATCAGGGCATTGAGAGGTGCTTCATGATGAAGGTCTGATAGGTCAGGGATGTCATGCACTTGTCCATCGGTGATAAAAATGGTTCCTGCATAACGAGAGAACGGTACATCAGATAGTGCTTGTGTTAAAGCTTCAAACAAATTCGTTGAGGGTGCATATCGATTATCAGCAAGTTTCCCAGCTTCAATAAAGCGTGGTTCAAATTGTGGATAATGCGCCAGTGTTTCGACTAATTGCCTGCGCGCTTCATCACTATCATTTGTACGTGTTCCAAATGATTGGCTTTTGCTGCGGTCAATGACAATGCCTACTGTGCTTTTCAGTGGTTCGCGCTGTTCTTTTATGATCATTGGATTGAGCAAAGCAAGGATAAGGGCGCTTAATGCCATCAGACGAAATAAAGAACCTTGCCGTAGCGTAACAAGACCAACAACGACAAAAAGAATCGATATTCCGCTTAAGAGCAGAATCCAAAAGAGTGGTAAAAAAGGCTGAAAAGTGAAAAATGATATCATTGCCTTCTTTCTCTTTTAAAGCGTTCCAAGAGTGCTGGAACATGCACTTGATCCGCTTTATAGTTTCCTGTAAGCACATAAAGGACAATATTTAAACCTGCACGAAATGCCCATAGACGTTGCATTGGATCATTGGGAACAAGGGGATATTTCCATGCCCCTTTTTCATCGAGTGCCCAAGCCCCAGCAAAGTTATTTGCGGTGATGAGAAGGGAGCTTACGTTATCGCCGTTGGCAAGAGAGTTTTTATTTTTTTTGTTTGTTGATGAGGATTCAACCCATAAAGGTGAACCACGGTAGAGACCAGGAAAATCTGGCATAATATAAAAAGAACGTGCAACAACATGATCTGTTGATGCTGGCTCAATGGATGGAATATTTAACTTTTTTAAGATATCTCGTAATCTTTGCGTTTCTGGAGTAGCGTCTCCTTCAAGATTAAGATTGCTCTTTATCTGATCGCGCGTGTCAAATAAAATTGTTCCCCCATGTTTCATAAAGTTATTTATTTTTTCAAGGCTTTTGGGGGTTGGTATAGGACTCTTAACATCAATTGGCCAGTAAATAAGAGGATAAAAAGAGAGTTCATCTTTATCGAGATCAAGTGCTGTAACAGAGCCAAGGGTAAGCATTGTGCGCTCTGCGATAAATTGACTTAACGCTTCTAGACCACTTTTACTCGTTGTATCAATTTCATGATTATTGGTTATAACATAGGCAAGATGTGTTGCGCCAGCAGCTTGTACACTATCATGATGATTTTCTTTCGTTTGTGCATGAAGAGTTGGATCATATGAAAACAAGGCAATAAGACTTATAAAGGGGACGAGAAACATATTACGCCGTTTCATGAAAGAAAAAATATCTCCCATCCATAAAATGAGAAAATTGTCAAAGGCGAATAATAAGATGGCTAATCCTAAAAGTGGACCGATAAGATTTTTTTCTTTTGTATCGTAAGATAAAGGGCTTTTATTAAGAGAAGTTGGCAATGATGATTGTTTCATCAAGTGCGACGAATGAGTTAAGAGATTGAGTGCATAAAAATTGTTTTTGGCACCATAAAGTCCTGGGGGAGTATGGTAGGAAGGATGGGGTGGATTTTGAGAGTCAAAGATCAAAGGAACAACATCAGAGGGTGGTACTTGTAATTGTCCGTCAATGGCTATAGTTCGCCAAGGGTTTTGTATCACTGTTCTTTTTTCTCTGTGTGTTAGGTTTGTGTTTTCGTTAGAACCTAATGTGATTAATTTTTGCAGCATTTGTGCAAAAAAGCCAGAAAGAGGAAGGTTAGACCATGTTGGGTCAGGAGCAACATGAATGAGAATGAGGGTTCCTTTACCACGTTTTGCTGCGGTAACAAGAGGAGTTCCATCCGAAAGGCTAAGCCACGTTTTTTCAAAAAGATCTGGGGTTGGTTCTGCGAGGATTTGGCGCGAGACAGTAACATCTCCTGGAAAGGGAAGACCAAAGAAAAAGCTATTTTTTGCAAAAGGGGCAAGCTTTTGTGGTTTTGTCCAAGACATAATACTTCCAAGGGAACGTTGACCTGGGCGCAGTGGTATCGGAAGAAGGTTATCGTAATGTTCTGCGCTACTGAGTTTTTCTCCTGCAAAGCGGATGAGTGTTCCCCCTTTATTCACAAAATCAGAAAGTTTTTTTTCTGCTTTTGGGGGTATGTTAACAATGTCACCCATAATCAAAACAGATGGATTTTGTTTAAGCAAATGATCAATATCCGTTGAAAGTTCTCTTCCACCGGCTGTTATAAGCTGTGTATGACCTTGTAAGGCTTTGATAATGTAATAAAATGGAGCAAGTAAAGGCTGTGCCATTTCATTGGTATCGGGTGAGAGAAGAGCAACACGGCTTATCCTGTTATGGCTATCTACCAAGAAGGTTGCAGCAGCATGGTTTTGATTGTTTATTTTTATCCAAGCGATATCATTGCGTAGTTCAAGTGGTACATTAAAAGGAACAAGTGCTGTTGTTTCTCCTTCAGAGAACTTGTTCGTAAATTGACCGAGAAGTTGATTATTTGAATCGTAAAGGCTGAGTATAGCGGGAGTATTACTGTGTGTTGTTGAGCGGATAATACGCGCGCCCATGTTTCCATTATTATTTTCTATGGATGTTATGCCGGTTAAATCGGAAATATCAGTCAAATACCACAAGAAGTTTCTAGGTTTTAATTCTTCAAGAAGAGCAAAAGCTTGCTCATCTTCATTTGTTTGTAATCCATCACTTAAATAAGCAATATCAAGAGGTTTTCCTTTGGTTCTTTCGCTGAGTTTTTTGAAGGCATGCACACGGTTGACAGGCCAAGGACGCGGTTGCAAATGCATTAAATGCTGTTTTATAATCTTGGCTGGTTGGGGCTCTATATTGGAGATATTATTTTCAGCCGTTGCAACAAGATAAATATTTTTTTGCTGTTTTTCTGCCTGTGCAAGGAGCATTTCAGCGATAGAGATGCGCTGTTTCCATTCTTTTACAGAAACCCAACCATTATCAATAATGAGTGCAAGGGGTTGAGATCCGGAAAAGCTTATTGGTTTTTGATTCCAAGTGGGGCGTGCTAGAGCTATGATAACAAGTGCCGCTATGGTTAAACGCAACAAGAGCAACCACCAAGGTGTATGTTTTGCTGTTTCTTGTTGATGAGTTGGTTTGGGTAAGAAGCGAAAAGGGGGAAAAAGCTCTTTACGCGGAGATGGAGGAGTTATCCGCAACAGCCACCAAATGACCGGTAGGAACAAAAGCCCTAGTAACAGAAAGGGAGCAGCAAAACTCAAAGTGCCCTCCTTTTTTGCAATGGAGAGTCGCTCATTGTATTTGCAAGATGAAAAATGGTCTCTGTTAAAGGTTGATCTGTTGTACTAACGTGATAAGACCATCCTTGGCGTGCGCAAAAATTTACCAATTCTTGTCGCCTTGCGTGATATAGTTTACAATAGCTCTTACGAAGATCTTCTGCTTTAGTGGAAACATGTTTCTCTTTCGTTTCGGGATCCAAAAATTCTGTGTGACCTGTGTAGGGAAAGCTTTCTTCTGCGGGATCAGAAATTTCAATTAAATGCGCTGTCACTTGTTTTGTAGTTAAAACGGTTAAATGTTGGATGATTTTTTCAGGATAGTCGAGAAAATCACTCATTATAATGACATGTGAAAAGCGTGTAATCGTTGAAAAATCCGGAAATAAATTTTCATCTGAATGATTTTCTAAAGCAAAGGCTATTCGTTCTACGACATTGGATGTCATTGTGGGGGACATTAAGTTAGGAATAGCAATATGTTCGCCACTGCGTGCAAGAAGGGATGCCAAGGTAAGGGTAAGAATAATGGCATGATTACCTTTAGAGATTTTAGAAAAGCGCGAACAGTAATGCATTGATGCGCTCTGATCAGGACAAAGCCAAACGGTTTGTGTCATTTGCCATTCATGTTCACGGAGATATGTATTTTCATCACGCGCTGAGCGACGCCAGTCAATGCGGCTAATGGATTCTCCTTCCATATAGGGACGAAATTGCCAAAAGTTTTCCCCATTACCGCTTTTACGTTGTCTATGCCATCCGGTTATCAATGTATTAGCGATATGACGCGCTTGTAAAAGGAAATATGGCATTTTGCCAGTATCCTTATGCAGTTCATTTGCCAGCGACAATGGAGGCTTTTGTAAAACTTTTTTGCCAAGAGCCATTCAAAGAGCATCTTTCACAAGGTTATTAATAATATCTTTTACGGTTATATCTTCAGCACGGGCAGAAAAATTAAGAGCCATGCGGTGTTGTAATACAGGATAGGCCAATGCTTCAACATCATCAAGTGAAGGGGCTAAGCGTCCATAATAAAGAGCACGGGCGCGAACACAAAGTGAAAGGGCTTGTGATGCCCGTGGACCAGGTCCCCAAGAAACATAAGTATTAGCAAGGCTATTGTCTTTATGAGGGCGAGATGAGCGGACAATTTTTAAAATAGCTTCGATCACACTTTCTGAAAGAGGCATTTTGCGAACGATATTTTGAATTTTTTGCAATTTTTTGCCGGATAAAATTGGTTTTGCATTTGATTTTTTTTCTTTTGTTGTTTCTAAAATAATCCGTCGCTCTGTTGTGAGGTCAGGATAGTCAATATCGATTTGCATCAAAAAGCGATCCAGTTGTGCTTCAGGAAGTGGATAGGTCCCTTCTTGTTCGAGAGGATTTTGCGTTGCAAGAACATGAAAAGGTTGTGGCAAATCATAACGGTTACCTGCAACAGTAACATGATATTCTTGCATAGCTTGTAAAAGGGCTGACTGTGTCCGTGGGGAAGCACGATTGATTTCATCGGCCATGAGAAGTTGCGTAAAAATAGGACCTTGAATGTATCGAAAAGAACGTTTACCGTCTTTATCGGAATCCATAATTTCAGAACCAATAATATCCGATGGCATTAAGTCAGGAGTGAATTGGATGCGTTTTTCATCAAGCCCTAAGACTGTTCCCAATGTTTCAACAAGACGTGTTTTTGCAAGTCCTGGAGCACCGACAAGAAGGGCGTGACCACCAGCAAAAATAGCGATTAAAGCATATTCGATTACCTGATTTTGCCCAAAAATAACTTTGTCAATTTCTTTTTGTAAAATATCCAATTCTTTGTGTGCCGTATCAATATCATCAATAATGACTTGAGCTTCATGATTGATATTGACCTTTTTTATAGAATTGGATGATGGATCATGTTGACTCATATTTCTTCCTTAAGGCGTTTGTCGCAAAAATGGTAATTTTCTCTGCATGATAATGGATATCTTATTGTTTGTAACAGAAAATGAGAAGAAATGAAGTATCATATGCCGTTTTTTTTCATATTCGTATAGAAGAGAAAAGTTTCTTTGGAAGAATAGACGTGCTTTATAAGGGATGTCTTAAAAAATTTGTTTTATGAAGAGAGTTTTTTAAAGCAATGAAGACAACTTTTTTGAAAGGTTAAAGGGTGAATATAAGACAGAACTTCAAACAGGTTGCGTGGTTACAACAAAGTGATATCCAAACACTTCTTCGTGTTTTGTCTGTGGAGGGGGAAGAGGCGCGTATTGTAGGGGGAGCAGTGCGCAATCAACTGCTAGGGCAGCCTATTAGTGATATTGATATTGCAACAACCTGTTTGCCGCAACAGGTTATTGCACGTGTAGAAGAAGCAGGATTTAAAGCTATTCCTACAGGGATTGCTTTTGGTACAATAACAGTAGTTGCTCATTCATGTTCTTATGAGGTTACAACGCTTCGCTGCGATATTGAAACAGATGGTCGTCATGCAAAAGTGGCATTTGGTCGTGATTGGAAAAAAGATGCTGAACGGCGAGATTTTACGATAAATGCGCTTTATTGTGATGCTGCTGGCAACCTTTATGATGATGTGGGAGGTTTGAGTGATATTGCTAGCCGAACAGTTCGTTTTATTGGGGTTGCAGAAGATCGTATTGGCGAAGATTATTTGCGTATTTTACGGTTTTTTCGCTTTTTTGCGTGGTATGGAGCAGGGCGACCTGATGTGCAAGGATTGAAGGCATGTGTTCGTTTAAAACACGGTTTAAAAAAACTTTCTTCTGAACGTATTTGGGCAGAAATGAAAAAGCTTCTTGCGGCGTTTGATCCAACGCGTGCTCTTTTATGGATGCGACAAAGCAGAATTTTGGCACTCATTTTTCCTGAAACAGAACGATGGGGTATTGATGCAATTCACGCATTGGTGAAGACAGAACAGGATCTTGGTTGGAAAGTTGATCCATTGTTACGGCTAGAAAGCCTTCTTCCTCCTGATCCCATGCGTCTTCATGAAATGGCACAGCGCTTGCGTTTTTCTCTTAAGGAAACAACGCGATTAAAAGAATGGGCAGAGTTAGAAATAATAAACCAAAACTGTTCTGATCATTTTGTGCAAAAACTGATTTATTTTCATGGACGACAGCCAGTTTTAGATCAATTATCGTTGTCTGTCGCTGCATCACATCTTGATCATCTGGAAAAAAGTGATGCTTTGCAAAAAGCAGAGGGTTATGTCAAGCTTTATCAATTTGCCCAAAAATGGCAAATCCCAACTTTTCCTATTAATGGTAACGATTTAATAAAGAAAGGTTTTACAAAAGGTGTACTTTTAGGAAAAAAGCTTAAAGAGCTAGAAATGATATGGATTGAAAGCGGATTTTTAATGGATCGTCATGCACTATTAGAAAAAATTGATTTATAATATTTCTGTTTATAAACTCACTGTTGTTTATATTTTTTAAGTCAACATATTAATTTATAATAATCATTATTTATGTGAAATAAGAGTTCACAATATTGTAAGGTTATTTCAAACCTGTTCATATTACATCAATCAAAGTTATTGCCTTACACGTCACAAGTGAGGAAAAATGATTACAGAGAGGAAAAATGTCTCTTATGAATCATCTCAAAGATAAGGATTCTCGAAAATGAGAACGAATAAAGAGAATAGTGGTAGCGGTTTGCACCTTGTATGACCATAAAGAGGGGGATGTTCACTGGATTTTTACTATGAGGAGTATTTAATCATTCATAGGTGGTGATATGAGGTGATATGAAATGGATGTGATGGGCACTAAGAAATGTTTATTTTACCAGCACTTAATTGTTGGAAAATGATAGGCATTATACGCTCTAACTGTTCTTTATATGTTGTATTATTGTTTTTCGTGATAATTTATGTTTTTATAGATTACAGTTTCTTTCATGATAACCAATTTGGCGTAATGCTTCTCCTGTTGTTATGGCTACGCTCATGGCGAGATTTAGAGAGCGTGCCTGTGGTTGCATGGGAATTTTTAATGTGTAATCGGCCGCTTCATGAACATAATCGGGAACGCCAGCTGTTTCACGACCAAAAAGTAAAACATCATTTCTTTGATAGCATATCTGCGTATAGCATGTTTTTGCTTTTGTACTTAAAAGCAACAGGCGGCGGTTAAAGTGTTTCATGGAGCTTATAAAATGTTGCCAATCAATGTGTCGTTCTAAGGAAGCATATTCGAGATAATCCAATCCTGCGCGTTTGAGATTACGATCCGACAGATTAAAGCCTGCAGGTTCAATAATGTGCACATGTAAACCAAAGCAAGCGCTAAGACGTAAAATCGTTCCAGTATTACCAGCAATATCAGGTTGGAAAAGAGCTATATGAAGTGTCATGTTCTCTGTAATATGATTTTTCTTTCGACTTTGTAAAGAAGCACCACAATTTATTCGAAAAATATGCTTTGAGAAATACATGTTTTTTACGGTTCATTTTTATTCCCTTTAAATTTCAGGGAAAAGTTATGTATACAGGTCTGTTTGGGATCAGAGAGAAGCTCCCTATTAGGGACTTCCTTTTATTGAGCAATCCATGAAATGACTTGGCTCATTATGTTGAAAAGTGGGATATTTAATGAGGTTAGATCATCAATTTTAATTAAAATCAACAAAATATGCTTTTTATGCAAAAACAGAAGCGAAAAAAATACTCATGCAACCAGTTGGAATTGAGGGAGGGAGAGATGCTGTAAATGTGTTAAAGAAATAACCGATAAGCTCAACTTGTTTACTGAGATATGGTCATAACAAGACTATGTTTCTTTCTTTAGGAGTGTTTATTTACATGCTATCTCTGATTTTCACGGGCGGGGGAGTAATTTTGATTGATTAATATGAATAGGTTTGAAATGAAAAAACCTTACGGTGTTTAGGGATTTCATTTACTCTGTAAAACGATGAATTATCATTATAAAACAGTTTTTTGTATAAACCATACAAATGGCAGGAGTGTTTTACGGGGATGTTTTTATGGTTGAGGTAACGGAGTGATCAAGCATTGTACAATGGGAGAGGGTATGGTAAAAGAATGTTTTAGCAAAGTGTCTCTTTAAGTTAAGGCCATGGGTGAGCAAACGAGGCGGGATTTTCTGTTTTTGGTAACAGCTGTTGCAGGAGCAGTTGGAATGGGAGCGGTTGTGTGGCCTTTTATCCGTCAGTTGCGTCCAGATGAAGCTGTTTTGGCATCTTCCTCTGTTGAGGTTGATCTTTCTGGTATTGAAGAGGGGATGTCAGTAACGGTAAAGTGGCGAGGACAGCCTGTTGTTATTCGAAATCGTACGGCAAAAGAAATTGCTGATGCGCGCGCTACTGAATTGAGACTTCTAAAAGATCGTCAAGCGCGCAATCCTAATCTTGAAGGTGAAAAAGAAGCGACGGATTTTGCACGTTCAGCAGGTAAAGGACGTGAAAATTGGCTTATCGTCATTAATCTTTGTACGCATTTAGGCTGTATAACACTTGGGCAATCTGGGAAATTTGGAGGGTGGTTGTGTCCATGTCATGGGTCTGTTTATGATACAGCTGGAAGAGTGCGGTCGGGTCCAGCTAACTATAATTTGGCTATTCCTCCTTACCAATTTCTTTCTGATACTTTGCTCAAAATAGGATAAGGTTATGACAAGGTTTTCTCCTTATTGTCCTAAAAATGCACTTGCCCGTTGGTTTGATAAGCGTTTTCCTCTTCCTCGTTTTTTTATAATGCATTTGTGATTTTTCCTGTTCCGCGTAATCTTAATTACTTTTATACATTTGGCGGTATTTTGACCATTATGCTTTTATCACAGCTTTTGACTGGTATTGTCTTGGCTATGCATTATGTTCCGGATATTCATTTGGCTTTTGAAACCAGTGAACGATTTCGGCGTGAAGGGCAGTTTGGTTGGCTTTTTCGTCCATGGCATTGTGTAGGCTCTTCGTTTTT
Source organism: Bartonella sp. AP258QHHD (assembly GCF_042196145.1). Classification (NCBI taxonomy): domain Bacteria; kingdom Pseudomonadati; phylum Pseudomonadota; class Alphaproteobacteria; order Hyphomicrobiales; family Bartonellaceae; genus Bartonella; species Bartonella sp. AP258QHHD. The sequence continues at coordinate 16,410 of NZ_JBHIPR010000054.1, read as the reverse complement.
TCTTATTGCTGTTTATATCCATTTAGCACGTGGACTTTATTATGGTTCTTATAAAAATATGCGAGAAATGGTATGGGTTACAGGTATTTTTATTTATATCATCATGATGGCAATAGCATTTTTTGGTTATGTGCTTGTTTGGGGGATGATGTCTATTTCAGCGGCTTCAGTGATTGCAGGGCTTTTAAAAACGATACCTTTGGTGGGGACATGGTTGCATGAGACACTTCTGGGTGGTTATGTCGTAGGACAACCAACGTTGAATCGTTTTTATGTTTTCCATTATGTTTTATCATTTATTTTGCTTCTTTTTGTGGGGCTGCATATTTGGGCAATTCATTGTGTTGGGCAAGGCAATCCAACGGGTCTTGCTATACAATCAGATAAGGAAACAGTTCCATTTTCGCCTTATGCGCTTATCAAAGATATTTTTGCTATTACTGTTTTTCTCATCTTCTTTGCCTGGTTTTTGTTTTATATGCCCGATTATATGGGGCAGGCTGAAAATTATAGTGTGGCAGATCCTTTAAAGGCACCTCTTCGTGTGGTTCCAGAATGGTATTTTTTGCCTTTTTATGCGATGCTTCGTGCTATAACTTTTGATATCGGTATTTTCTCTTCAAACTTTGTTGGCTTTGTTTTATTCGTCAGTTCGATTTGCATTTTAATTTTTGTGCCATGGTTAGACCGCTCTAAAATATGTTCAGCAAGATATCGACCTGTTTATAAAATTTTCTTTTGGGCGTTGGTTATTGATGTCGTTTTTCTTGGTTGGTTGGGGTCAAGAGAAATAAGTGACAAAATTCTTTTATGGACACAATTGGCTACGGTTTATTATTTTATATTTTTTTTTGGTTATTTTGCCGATTTTGCCAGCGTTTGAAAAAAATTGTTCTCTTCCTTCTTCAATTATGCAAGATTTAAAACAGAAAAAAAAGAGACTATGGTAAATGTTTTTGTCGGGCTGGTTGTTATTGTTGCTATGAGTTTTTCTGCTCAGAGTTTAGCGAGTGATGCCTCTGATCAGGAAGAAGGATTTATTTCTTTTCCTTTACAGGTTCCTAAAAAACAAGAATGGAGTTTTTCAGGTCCATTTGGGCTTTATGATAAGGCGCAATTGAGGCGCGGATTAAAGGTTTATAGACAAGTTTGTTCCAGCTGCCATGGGCTAAAATATGTGGCTTTTCGCAATTTAAAAGATCTTGGGTATGATCAAGAACAGATCAAAGCTTTGGCGGGGCAATATGAAGTGCGCGATGGTCCTAATCGAGAAGGAAAATTTTTTAAACGTGCTGGGGTTGCAACGGATTGTTTTCCTTCTCCCTTTTCACATGAAGAAGAAGCAAGATTTATTTTGAATAGTGCTTATCCTCCAGATTTGACATTGATAGCACGTGCACGTGGGGTATCTTTGCCGTTTCCTGCTTTAATTACTGATGCATTGACTCATTATGATACAGCTGGTCCAGATTATATTACAGCTCTTTTAACAGGATATCAGAAGGCACCGAAGGAGATAAAAATTGCGAATGGTTATTGGTATAATCCTTATTTTATTGCCGGTAATTCTTTAACTATGGCTCCTCCTTTGAGTGATGGTATGGTTGCTTATGAAGATGGAACCCCAGAAATCATTGAACATTATGCGCGCGATGTTTCTGCTTTTTTGATGTGGGCTGCCGATCCTCATATGGAAATTCGTAAAAAAACCGGTTTTCGTGTTATTTTATTTTTAATCATTTTTGCAGGGTTTGTTTATATTTTAAAAAATCGTATTTGGTGTGGTTTAGAAGAAGAATTAGAGAAAGAAATAAAGAGAAAAGGGTAAAGCGATAAGGCTCAAAAGAGTATAGAGTATAAAGAGCATAAGGAACAAATCTTTTTATGATGCATTGAGGTTTTATAAAGTAAAAGCAAAGTAAAAATGGAGATGTTAAAATGAAAAAAATTGCATGTACTACTCTTATGTCAATTTTGATGGTTTCTAGTACTTATGCTCAGTCTTTTGAAGTGCCTTCAAAACCTGAAATGATCTCTTCGACGGGTATTGTACAGGTGGGGATAGATAAGTCTGTGCGTTATGTGACACCTTTAGCAACGGATTTTGTTGCTTCCAGTCTTATAGGCGCCAATGTATATAATATAGAAGATGAAAATATTGGTGAAGTAAAAGATATTATTTTACGTGAAAATAATATTGCAGGATTTGTTATTGCTGTTGGTGGTTTTCTTGGCATAGGCGAGAGTTATGTGGTCGTTTCTCCAGAAACAATCCAGATGACAAATGATTATGGTAAATGGAAACTTATTACAAATGCGACAAAAGATTCTTTAAAGAACGCTCCAACATTTAAATACGAAGGGCGTTGGACACGCTAATTTTATATTTCTATTCTTTAATGGACCAAGCTGTTGCTATCACAATCATATGCTAGCAACAGTTTTTTTGTTCTAAAAGCTCTTGAGAATTTTTGCGACAAGATTCCAAGGAGCTATTATCAAAGTTTTCAAGATAAACTATTAAGACAGAGTGAAGATTTAAGTATTATGTTTAAATAACATGATATCGCCATCTTGCACAATGTATTCCTTTCCTTCATCGCGGGCTTTTCCTGCTTCCTTTGCACCGCTTTCTCCACCCAGAGCAATATAGTCATTATAGCTGATGGTTTGGGCACGAATGAAACCGCGCTCAAAATCTGAATGAATAACACCAGCTGCTTGGGGAGCTTTTGTACCACGCGTAATTGTCCATGCTCGTGTTTCCTTAGGCCCACAGGTGAAGTAAGTAATGAGATCAAGTAAATGGTAACCAGCGCGAATGAGGCGATTGAGACTCGGTTCAAAGAGTTCTAGCGCATTGAGATATTCTGATGCTTCAGCATCACTCAGTTGTGTAATTTCCGCTTCGATAGAAGCAGAAATGATAATGCTTTGCGCATTTTGCTCTGTTGCCATTTTTTCAACTGTTTGGGTAAAGCTATTTCCACGAGCGGCGTCATTTTCGCTTACATTACAAACATAAAGTACAGGCTTGGAGGTTAAAAGATTCAAACTCTTAAGAATGTGGTGTTCATCGGAAGAAATATCTTTGAGTAATAACCGGACAGGGTTTCCCTGTTGCAGTATGTTTAATGCTTTTTCCATAATAGGTAAAATTGTGAGAGCTTCTTTGTCTTTTCCGGTTGCTCGTTTACGGATTTGTATGATTCGTCTCTCAAGACTTTCAAGATCCGCAAGCATGAGTTCGGTTTCAACCGTTGTCGCATCACAAACAGGATCAATACGTCCCTCTACATGGGTAATATCTTCATTTTGAAAACAGCGTAAAACGTGGACAATAGCATCGACTTCGCGAATATTGGCTAAAAACTTGTTTCCTAAACCTTCGCCTTTTGAAGCTCCTCGCACAAGCCCCGCAATATCGACGAAGTTAATGCGTGTAGGAATCATTTCTTTTGAACCAGCGATTGATGCAATTTTTTCCATTCGTAAATCTGGAACAGCAACTTCTCCGGTATTGGGTTCAATGGTACAAAAAGGATAATTGGCAGCCTGTGCAGTGGCTGTTTTTGTTAATGCATTAAAAAGAGTTGATTTCCCGACATTAGGTAATCCGACAATACCGCATTTAAAGCCCATGAGAGTCTTTCTTTTCTATTAATTTTATGGTCAAGATAAAGCTTCCTTTTTATAGCATATTTTCAGAAGAGTTATAGTCCTGGTCTTGCGATAAGTGAGAAAAAAGTCTAAAGTAATAGGTATCTACTTTTTTACCTTAGTTCTTCTTACCTTATTGTTCTCCTTAGTTACAAGGATAAGAAAACTTCGAATTAATGTTAATATTGTGCTAAGTTTTTCATGGTATGCAAATCTGCATAAATAATTAATCGGAGAAAATAGAAGAGTGTTATCTCGTTGTGCCTTTTTAATTGCAGCACTTTTGGCTTTGGCTGGATGTGCTACACGTCAGTCAGATATGTCATCGGTACCTTTTCAACAAGTTCGATACATTCCACCAGAAATACAGGCTTTGTATGGTCCTGTAACGAATGAGACCTATTCGTTACCTGCTGTTGATCTTGCGACAATTGATCCAAAATATTGGCGACAAGAGGTGATTTATTATACATCTTATGCGCCTGGAACATTGGTTATAGATACGCAAGAGTGTTTTCTTTACCTTATTGGTGAAAATGGAAAAGCTTTGCGTTATGGGATTGGTGTCGGTAAAGAAGGCCTAGCATTTGAAGGTGAGGGGGTTATACAGCGCAAGCGTCGGTGGCCAAATTGGGCTCCTACTGCAGCTATGATGGCTCGAGAACCAGAACGTTATGGTCATCTTGGGAAAGGAATGCCACCAGGGCCCGATAATCCATTAGGTGCGCGGGCACTTTATTTGTTCAAAAATGGGAAAGATACACTTTTCCGTATTCATGGCTCACACGAATCGTGGTCAATTGGGCGTGCTATTTCAAGTGGGTGTATCCGTTTGCTTAATCAAGATATTATCGATCTTTATGATCGTGTTCCCATTGGTTCGCGTGTTGTGGTATTGCAAAACAATAGGAGTATTCCTGCAGTTTATAGTCAACAATCAAATGGTTACGATCCGCTACAGTCGACCATTCAGCCAAATGATTTTTTTTAATTTAGGGGAGAAGATTGGAGAGAGCTGTGTTTGCTGTTCAATCTTCTCTTTCTCTCAAAAGAGAATATAAGCCTTTCTTCTTCAAAGGTGTATACAAGCTTGTATTCTGTTCTATTTTCTAGCTTCTCACGTTGCCAACAGATTTTGCCTTTGAGAAAGTTTATAAGAGGATTTTTTTAAGAGTTCTTATTCATATTCTTCACGCGACAGGGGCACGCAAGCTAATGGTTCTGATTGTGTTTTATCGTTTGTGAAACTTCATTCATAAAGAGGGATTTATCATCTTTTATAAGGAGAGCGATATTTTTTGCAATTGTCTCTAAGAGAGGGGATAACCATTCTTGATCAGATTTGGTAAAATTCCCCAAGACATGTTGATGAACAAGTTCTTTGCTTCCAGGATGACCAATTCCTATGCGTATACGACAATAGTCAGTACCACAATGGGCATCAATAGACTTAATGCCATTATGCCCATTATGTCCTCCACCAATTTTTATACGAACTTTCCCCGGTGACAGGTCTAGTTCATCATAAATGATGATCAAATTCTTTAAATCTAATTTATAAAATCGCAAAGCTTCACCGATAGCTTGACCAGAAAGATTCATGAAAGTTTGTGGTTTTATAAGAAAAATTTTCTCATTATTTATGAAACCATTGGAGATTTCTGCTTGAAACTTCTTTGACCATGGAGAAAAAGAGAAGGACTGATAAATGGCATCAACAGCCATAAAACCGATATTATGGCGGTTATTTTGATATTGTAAACCAGGATTGCCAAGACCAGCAATAAGCCACATGTGTATCTTCAGTCAAAGTATGAGTAAGGGTAATGTCTCATAAATTAAGGCGGAAAAATTCCCGCCTTTTGAGTTTTATGAAGTTTGTGTGTCTTCTTCATCATTTTCTTGTTCAGAAGTTTCATCGCTGACATCCATGCCAGCAGGAGCTGCAATGGTTGCAATGGTAAAGTCTCGATCTTGGATGATGGGAGTCACATCTTTTGGCAGTTGCACTGCTGAAATGTGAATAGAATCACCAATAGAGTAGCTGGAGAGATCAATTTCAATAGCTTCAGGAATAGCACTTGCTGGAGCTGTACATTCAATTTCGTGCCGAACAATATTGAGGACACCACCCTTTTTAAGTCCAGGTGCCGTATCTTCATTGAGGAAGTGGACAGGAATATTCACTTCTACAACGGATTTTGCTGAAATGCGCAAAAAGTCTACATGGAGGGGAAAGTCACGCACGGGATCTAATTGATAATCTTTTGGCAAAACCATAATTTTTTGCTTGTCAAGAATAATCGTTGCAATGGTGGTGCGAAAGCCACCAGCATGAATTTTGTAGAAAATTTCTTTATAGGGAACTGTTATTGCCAAAGGTGGTTGTTTTTCACCATAAATGACAGCAGGAATAAGACCGTTGCGGCGAAGTTCACGGGAGGACCCCTTACCAACCCGCTCGCGTTTTTCGGCCTTAAGAGTGTAGCTTTTGCTCATAATTTAAGTCCTTTTTACATGATTGGAGATCCTTCAAAAACAGTAATAGTTTTTGCATGGATATGAAGATATGCGCTAACCAACAGCGATCACTCCATTCTACGTTGCCTCCAAGGGTGTCTACGCAGAAGTTTGTTCTATAGTTCAAACTATTCATAGATGCAAGAGTTGTGGGAAAAATCGATGATTTCTACCGTTAAAAAGGAGGAAATGTTACAAATTACGGTGTGGATGGAGAATCAACCAATATGTGCTGGCACTGATATGTTCAAAATCAAACACTGGAGATGTTATGAAGGTTGAGATTGCCTTGGGTGAGATGTCAGAAAGTCGTGCTTTGCATAAATCGATGCCAGCACTTCTTGATTTGGAAGAATTATTGGCGACACGTCTTCTTGTACAAGGTAATTCTGGTTCAGGGAAATCACATCTTTTACGCCGTCTTCTGGAGCAAAGTGCTCAGTGGGTGCAGCATTGTGTAATTGATCCAGAAGGCGATTTTGTAACTTTGGCAGATAAATTTGGTCATGTTATTGTAGAGGCTCAACGGAGCGAACTAGAATTGACACGTATTGCGCATCGCATTCGACAACATCGGGTTTCGGTGGTATTTAATCTTGAAGGTTTGGACACTGAACAACAGATGCGTGCTGTAGGGGCTTTCCTTGGGGCACTGTTTGATGTGGAACGTGATTATTGGTATCCTATGCTTGTCGTTGTCGATGAAGCACAATTGTTTGCTCCAACTGCAGCAGGAGAAGTTTCTGATGAAGCGCGTAAAATTTCTTTGAGCGCTATGACCAATCTGATGTGTCGAGGACGTAAACGTGGTCTTGCTGGTGTTATTGCGACACAACGTTTGGCTAAGCTTGCCAAAAATGTTGCGGCTGAAGCTTCAAACTTTTTAATAGGGCGGACTTTTTTAGATATTGATATGGTGCGCGCCGCTGATCTTTTGGGGATGGAGCGTCGCCAAGCGGAAATGTTTAGAGATCTTGAACGGGGAAATTTTATAGCTTTAGGCCCTGCTTTATCACGACGTCCCTTACCAATTATTATCGGTTCTGTTGAAACTTTGGCACGCTCTTCTAGCCCTAAATTAATGCCACTTCCAACAGAGCGGGATGATGTGCAAGAGCTCGTTTTTACTGCTTCACCAGAGGAAATTTTAACGCCATTTAAACAAACACGAGAGCCGATGAGGGAAAAGTCAATGCACGAGATGTTAGAGGAGGTCGTGCATAAAAAACAAGAGTTGTTAGAAGAAAACCCAAGTTTATTTCCTGAACTTTCTGATGTTGAGCGTGACGGGCAAGCAGAACATATTATTCGGGAAATTCTTGAGGATTCTGAAGCTTTTTATCGTTCAACAGCGGTGCTTTATCAAGATTTTTCAGTTCGTTGCCGTATCCATGGGATGTCAAAGGTTCCTTTTAATCTTTCACAATTTCGGCGTAAATTGGCTATTGCTCAGGCTTTTGTTGATGAACAAACGGCTGTCAGTGAACATTGGAAACATATTTTGCAGATATCAGAAAGTTTGGAAGAAGATGTTCAAGGAGTCTTCTTGAACGTGGCACAGGCCGCATTAGGGGGAAAGCCATGTCCATCTGATGCATTTTTAGCACGTCTTTATGGGACTCATTCTTTAAGCCGTGCACGCCGACTTTTAACCTACTTTGAAGAGCGTGGACTTATTGTTATTCACACGCATTTTAGTGGTCAACGTATTGTTGCCTTTCCTGATCTTGGTGTTGAAACAGCACCGGGAGACCCCAAGGAACCACTTTAACCAAATAAGCTGGAAACCGATTGTTCTGCTGCTGTCCTTGCTATTGCTTCTCCCATAAGGTCGGCAATGGGCAAAACACGAATATTATGGGTTTTCTCAATAGCTTGTGTTGGCATAATTGAATCTGTAATAACCAATTCTTTCATCTCTGAATTAGCAATTCGCTCGATTGCATTACCAGAAAGAACACCGTGCGTGATATAAGCTGTGACACTATTGGCACCATGTTTAAGCAGAGCACTTGCTGCATTGCATAAAGTTCCACCTGAATCAACAATATCATCAAGCAAAAGGCAATCTTTTCCCGATACATCTCCAATGATATTCATAACTTCTGATTCACCGGGGCTTTCGCGACGTTTATCCACAATAGCGAGCAAACTGTTCAAGCGCTTGGCAAGCGCGCGCGCGCGAACCACACCACCCACATCAGGTGAAACAACGATAACATTTTCAAGAGAATAATGCACTTTGACATCGCGAGAAATGACAGGAACAGCATAGAGATTATCCGTAGGGATATCAAAAAAACCTTGAATTTGTCCTGCATGAAGGTCTAGTGTTAAAACACGATGGGCCCCTGCTTCAGTAATGAGGTTGGCAACAAGTTTTGCAGAAATAGGAGTTCGTGGTCCTGGTTTTCTATCTTGGCGGGCATAGCCAAAATAGGGGATAACAGCTGTAATACGACGCGCAGAAGAACGACGAAGGGCATCAATCATGATGAGTAATTCCATCAAATGATCATTTGCGGGATAGGATGTAGATTGCAAAACAAAAACATCTTGTCCACGTACATTTTCATGCAGTTCTACGAAAATTTCTTGATCAGCAAAGCGCTTTACAGTTGCTTTGCCTAAGGGGATGTTCAAATAATTTGCAACATCTTCAGCTAGGCGTGGATTAGAATTTCCGCAGAAAAGTTTCATAGTAGAACCTCTGAATCATCATGGTGGGAATGCGACACGGTTTTTAATTTCTTTTTATTAAATTGCAAGAGAGCAATTACAAAAGCCTTACAATTTTATCGATTATTATAAAAGAGCTATGCAGTATGTTTTCTCTTTTTCCAAAAGTTTATTACTTTTAGAGCAAAGTTTTTTCTCCATGCGGCAAAGAAATACATATTGATTAAGCTTTTTGGTTATTACTTTATAAAAATACTTTCAATATGGGGAATGTTTCATATTTAAGATGAATGAAGGGGAGTAATAAAAAGAAGTATCATCTTGCCTTCAATCATTATAACCAAACATTGAAAATGATCATAGCGAAGGCTATCATATTTTATGGGCTGGTAGATAATTTCGTGAAAAAAGCAAAGTACAATGGGGTTTATTTTTCCATTTGGGTAAAAAGTTTAGTTTTGCAGTTTTGGTATTGTTCTCAAGCATAAAAGGGGCTCATCTTTTGTTTTTCAGCATAATAGCAGAAATTTGCCGTCCGTAATCGGGTTCGTTGCGGTGTATTGCACGGCGATAGGAGAAAAAACGCTGTTCATCTTGATAGGTACAAAGCTCTACACAAGAAGCATTAACACCTGCTTCTTTGAGTTGGTTTATAATAAATGCCCATAGATTAAAATAAAAGCGATTTATTTTGTCTGTTTTTAAAAAATATTTTTGGTATTTGCTGTGGTAATCAATAAATTGGTCGTAAAATTCATTTGTTACTTCATAGTGATAAGGGCCAATACAAGGTCCAAGGACTGCTGTTATTGATTGTCTTTTGGCTCCTTGTTTTTCCATAACAGCAATTGTTTTCTCGATAATTCCATTTAAGCTTCCACGCCAGCCAGCATGAGTTGCAGCGATGACTCTAGCTTGTGGATCAGCAAACAGAATGGGTCCGCAATCTGCTGTAAGAACCCCAATAACGAGTTCTGGGGTGGTTGTAACCAGAGCATCAGCTTGAGGAGGTGCACCGATAGTTGCTTGATGAGCTACGACAACGTTACAGGAGTGTATTTGATTAACTGTGACTAAATTTTGCGCTTCAATAGAAAAATAATTGGCAATCAAAAGACGATTCTGTACAATATATTCAAGTTGATCATTTGAACCTTTCCCAACATTAAGACTATGATAAAGATTTTTTGAAACACCACCTTGACGTGTAAAAAATCCATGTTTTATTCCATGGGGGTGTAAAGTAGAAAGATTTTTTGCAAGAATGGGATGAGGGATAGATTTCATAAAAGTTCCTTATGGAGATTATTTAAAGTGAGGATGGAGATGTTCATATTTGTCAATGAATATTTCAGATAATGATGTGCTTATTGACAAAAGCGCCGATCATTAAAATTGGGGAGGTATGGAGATATTTTTATCACTGAAATGTAAAACTTTAAATAATTTTCCCATCTGATCTGGACTAGCGAGCCGTTCGATGTCTTGGCGGATTTTGTCTTGCAAAGGAGCACTTTTGCCAACTCCAAGCTGGTTTGCGCGCTCCAGTAGCCCCATTTTAAAAAGAAATTCTCCTTGCTCTAAGATTTCAGCAAAACAGCCCTGTTCAAGAGCTATGTTTTTTAAAAAAGAAAAATCAACATGGGATGTTAAATCATGTTCACCAGGGGCATCAAAAACATCACGAAATCTATGTTTTGAGAGTGCTTGCAAGGTATCGCCAAAGGCAAGCTCACAAGCACCATAGTCGATAAGTAAAGCAGAACCTGTCACTTGCACTAAATGGTGGCTGATTTGTTGCATGAATTGATGCCGTAAGGGGGCATGTTCAAAAATTGTTCCGTCAGGCACTTTAGAACAATAGGTTTGTAGACAAGAAGAGGGAAGTTTATGCGGGGCAGCAATAAAGATGAAATCTCCATTTTGATTGACTGTAATGCGGCGCTCTTTCCATTCTCCATTGACTTTAATATATTGGTTGATAGGGAGTGTATCGAGAAATTCATTAGCAATGAGGAAGAGAGGATTTGAAGGAATTTGATTAAAATTTTCAATGCTATGGATTTGTTTTTGATAAGAGAAAAGGCGCTTTTTTTGTTCTTTTGCAAGTTTTTTGCTTATTTCGATCAGAAAAATTTCAGCAGCATTAAATGCCGTTTGAGAGAGCTTTTGGATAGTTCGCAAAATGTCATCCATCAAAGTTCCTCGTCCTGGACCTATTTCAGCGAGAATAAAAGGGTGAGGGCACCCTTGAGCTTTCCAGCTTGCAAGAGTCCAAATGCCAATCATCTCTCCAAATAATTGGCTTATTTCAGGTGCTGTAATGAAATCACCAGCATGTCCAAAAGGGGTTTGTGTGTGATAATAACCAAATTGGGGATCGGTGAGTGCCAACGTCATATATTGGCTAACAGTGATTGGTCCATTAAGGACAATAATTTCTTTAATTTTTTCTTTGAGATTGGCCATTTTCTGTCGGTTTATATTTAAAGGCGTGGAGAAGAAGATAAAACCCTACAAGAAGCATGGGAAGAGATAAAGCCATGCCATAGGTAAAACCAGTAGAATGGAAAAGAGTCGAAAACCATTCTGGATCTTCTTGAGGCGCACGGTAAATTTCAGAAATGCTGCGTGTTACTGCGTAGCCTATAATAAATGTTCCTGATACAGTACCGGGACGTTTTAATGCTTTGAACCCAAAAATAAGAAGACACAGGATGATGAAGAGAAGAAATCCTTCCATAAATGCTTCGTAAAGCTGGCTTGGATGGCGCGGTAAATAGTAAGGATCGAGAGGAAAACAAACAGCCCAAGGACGTGTAGTAATATTACCCCATAATTCTTGGTTAATGAAGTTGCAGATTCGTACAATGCCGATACCAATAGGAGCACCTGCAGCAATGATATCAAACATGGCTCGTATGTTAATACGATTTTTACGGGCAAACCAGATCATAGCAATGATAATACCAATAAGTCCGCCATGAAAGGACATTCCCCCATCCCATACGGCAATAATAGCACTTGGATGGTTAAAATAGTAAATGGGATCCCATACAAGAACTTGTCCTAAACGCCCTCCGACAACAACACTTATGGCAGACCAGACAACAAAATCTCCGATTTTTTCTTTATCCATAGGAGGATAGTTTCTATACCATAGAGATGTTTTTTTTAATAATTTTTGCGCATACCACCAAGCAAAAAGAATACCCAGCACGTAACCAAGTCCATACCAATGAAGTGTTATGGGACCTAGCTGGATAATAACAGGATCAAGAAAAGACGGAAAAGCAATGGTTGGACAAGACAAATTGTTCATGAGTTAAGCATCTTACATTATACGAGATGAATATGAAGTGACTCTGATGGTCAGAAATGACAGATGAATACACAATGGTCAAGTCAGTAGGGAGGCTAGTCAGAAAGGGAGATAGATTTCCACTGATTTATCGCGGTAAAAAATATGGTGATAAAAGGAATATTAAAAAATCTTAAACAAAATCATTATGAAAAATCTGCACAGTATGTAAAATATAGAGTAAAAGGAACAAATTACAGTATCTAAATGTTATGAGAATACGCTATAATGCGTGCGTCAATAATTAAAATTTAAGGAAAAAGGTTATGCGTAATGGATCAAATCGTATTCTTGATGAATTAGCAAAATTAGCAACGGATGCTGCTGACGTTGCGCAAGGCATACGACGTGAAGCTGGAACAGCTTTTCGTGTGCAGGCTGAAAAGATAGCAAACAAACTTGATCTTGTTTCTCGCGAAGAGTTTGAGACTTTTAAGGAGATGGTGCTGAAAATCCATGCTGATAACGCTGATTTGAAAAGACGCCTTGATGATTTAAAAAAAGATGATTAAAAAAAACGCAGACACAAAAAAGTAAAATAGTTTAAAAAAAAGAATCTTCAAAAAAATATCCCCAATTTTTCAATATGATGCGTGAAACTAAAAAATGCTTAATCTTGAGTCTGTTAGAGCGGAGCATTTGTTTATTTTTGATTTTTTTTTGGGTAAAGTACATTTTTTTGAATCAGGGGGGCTGGCGCTATGAAATTGTATCAATACACTGAAAAGACTTGATGATTCGTTTTATGACTATCAGGTTGCCCTAAACAGCGCGATTGTGTTCTGGGTGTTTGTGTACTGTCGATGTTTTTATGTGTATTTGTTTGGTGTAAAGGTTCTGATTGTAGCAAAATATTGTTACAGTTGAGACGGTTTATATTCTGTTGACAATGTTTTAAGATGATTGAGGATTGTGATGAGGCTTGCATTTTGCGCCACAGAAAGAAAAGAGCACCCTGTTGACTTTATCGAACAGATTGCCTGTGAATATGATTGGTCGTTTGAGCGGGATGCACAAGATGAAATTAGCGTTTGTGTGGAAGGAAAACGCGCAAACTATCGTCTTGCTTTTTCATGGATGGAAGAGCATGAAGCACTTCATTTAGCTTGTTCGTTTGATCTCTCTATTAAAAATGCTCGAACAGCTGAAATACAGCGCTTATTGCTAGCAATTAATGAAAAGTTGTTGTTGGGACATTTTGATTACTGGCAAAGGAATAATTCAGTTATTTATCGACAAGGTCTTCTTTTGGCTGGTGGGATGCATCCATCTCATATACAGGTTGAAACATTGTTGATACATGCACTTAAAGCCTGTGAAAGCCATTATGTTGCATTTCAGATGGTTGCTTTGTCGGGAGAAAGTGCTTACAAGGCACTACAGTACACTTTGTTTGAAACTGTAGGGAATGCCTAAAATATACAGTCTGTTATTTTTACAGACGGTTTGCGGAAATATTGCTCATAGGGGGACATCAAGAATAGCGCGCACTCCCCCGAGTGGGCTCTCATCTAATTGTATATTGCCACCATGGCTGCGTGCTATGTCTTGAGCAATAGAAAGACCAAGTCCTGTTCCACTTGCATCTTGATTTCGCGCTTTATCAAGTCGAAAGAATGGCTTAAAAACTTCTGTGCGCATATTTTTATGAATTCCAGGTCCATTATCATCGATTATTAATATAAAAGATTCTTGTTGAGAGTTAGCGGTTAGTTTAACGGTCGTGCCGTAACAAAATGCATTTGATACAAGATTGCTGACCAAGCGTGTAAAAGCACGGGGACGTACTTGTATTTCTGTAGGACCTTCAATAGTGTAAGAAAATTGACGTTTGTGAAGACGAGCATCGGTGGAGAATTTTTGCATAAGAGCATTTAAATCAAAAGTCTTGACACTTTCACTTCCTTCACCACGAGCAAAAGCAAGATAATCTTCTAACATATTTTGCATGTCACTTACATCTTGCTCAAGCGGTTTAATATCAAAGTCAGTATTTACTAATGCCAGCTGAAGTTTAAAGCGTGTAAGAATGGTTCTTAAATCATGACTTACTCCTGAGAGCATCATGGTACGTTGTTCAATTTGGCGTTCAATACGTTCACGCATGCGTAAAAAAGCGATGCCTGCACGTCGGACTTCATCAGCTCCTTGTGGTTGAAATCCTTTTGGTAAAGGACGACCGCGTCCAAAGCTTTCTGCTGCTTCAGCCAATTGTTGAATCGGTTTGATTTGATTGCGTAAAAAGTAAATTGCTATCAGCAATAAAACAAGAGCTGTTCCTACCATCCAGCTTAAAAAAATAGCAGTATTGGAAGCATAGGCTTGGCTGCGTGGAGCAAAGACGCGTAAAATGTTGTGACCAAGGTGGATACGGATTTCAACAAGATCAGAATCTCCTACGGTATCGATCCAGAAGGGACGGTTAATTTGGCGGGTGATTTCTTCACTTAAAAAATAGTCAAGAATTGCAAAAAATGGCTTAGGTCCTGGAGGGGGTAAGGAGGTAGGAGATAGAATAGAAATATTTAATCCCATACGTTGTTGTGCAATACGCTTGATATCTTCATAGTTATCTTGTTGGGGATATGTTTCAAGAATATCAATAATGGCTGAAATATCATGCACGACAGCCGTTGAAAGACGCTCCGTTACCATTTGCCAATGGCGTTCCATAAAGACATAAGCAATCACCGTTTGCAGAAGCACCATGGGAGCAATGATAATGATCAAAGAGCGAGCATAAAGCCGTTTAGGCATTTTTTTCGTTAACCATCGAAGAAAAAATCTTAAAGGTTTGATCATTCTTGTGCCTATTCAATAGAGAGTTTATACCCTATTCCTCGCACGGTTTGGAGCCATATAGGCAGTGCTGGGTTTTTTTCGATCTTACGACGAAGGCGGTTGATCTGCACATCAATGGCACGTTCACTTATATTGCTGTCATCGGTCGCGAATTTATGGCGCGGAATTGTATCGCCTGCATTTTCGGCAAACATGACCATCATTTCTTGTTCTTTATCTGTTAATTTAATAATTTCTCCTCCTTTTTTGAGTTCGCGTCGTGAAATTGAAAATATATAAGGACCAAAAACTATTTGCTCAATTTTAGGTTGGTGAGGGGGAAAACCACGTCGTAAAATGGCGTTGATGCGAAGGAGAAGTTCACGAGGGTCAAACGGCTTAGCCAGATAATCATCTGCCCCTGCTTCTAATCCACGGATACGATTGTCTATTTCTGATAAAGCTGTTAACATAAAGATAGGGACATCTTTTGTTTGGCGGAGTGAATGAGTGAGATCAATACCGTTTTCGCCAGGCATCATGACATCAACAATAAGAAGATCAAAATCTAAACTTACTAACAGTCGTCTTGCTTCATTCGCATTAGCTGAAACTGAAACACGAAATCCATTTTTAATGAGAAACTGAAATAAAAGATTGCGAATACGTGTATCGTCATCAATCACAAGAAGGTGAGGGGCATCGTCACACAAAACTTGAACGTGATTGCTCATTCTTAAAAAAACCTTGATAAAAATTTAGTTTACACAAAATGCAAGTTTACATAAGTTGTATAAAGCTGTCGAGCAGCACCTTTACCTTAAAGGAAAGAAAGTTTTATTTATAAATTTAAAAAAGTTATTTTTGAAAAGGATATTATGGGTAGTCTTAATATACATATTATTCCAGTTACGACATTCCAACAAAATTGCACTTTGCTTTTTGATAGTGAATGTAAAACGGGGGTTCTCGTTGATCCTGGTGGTGATTGGCCACGAATTCAAGACGTAATCGAAAAGAATGGTGTTATCGTTGAGGCTATTTGGATAACACATGGTCATTTTGATCATGTAGGAGCAGCAATGCAAGTGAAAGAAGCGCTTAATGTAAAAATTATCGGTTCACATCGCGATGATAAGCCTGTGATGGATGCCGTGAGCGAAAGCGCAAAAAATTATGGCATCACTGATGCTTGCATCTGTATTCCTGACCAATGGTTAGAAGATGGTGAGTGCGTTCATTTTGCTGGACATGTGTTTAAGGTTTTTCACACCCCAGGACATTCCCCTGGTCATGTTATTTATTTCAATGAAAAAGAGCGCTTAGCTCTCTTGGGTGATGTTCTCTTTCGTGGTTCTATTGGACGTACGGACTTCCCCTTCTGTTCTTATGAAAAATTGATGCAATCT